>JBAYQC010000053.1:0-9752 GCA_041677365.1 Candidatus Izemoplasmatales bacterium
AATATCCAAAGGATCACCATCTTCAGCTAAAGTCTTTTCAATATAACCGTACTCAGCTGGATAGGTCATCTTTGAATATAAGACGCGATTAAGCTTAATCTTATGATTAATCTTATCAACTTCATATTTATTTTGAGTACCCATAGGGATTTCAATTACTGCTTCAAATATTTTTGCCATATAAATCATTCCTTCCTTGTTAGAAAAATTATATATTATAATTGACAAATTTACAAGATTTTTATTATTCCAGAATATTTTTTTACTTATTGAAACATTTCTTTAAATTTATGATAAAATAATTTAAGAGGTGATGAACTTGATAATGTACTTAAATGCGATTTCTTGGTTGAATGAAAATTACTGGTGGCCAGTTATCCTCTTCATTTTAGCAGTAATTGTAATCGTTCGATTGTTATTGTTAAAAAAGTCCAAAGAAGAAACTTTGAATTACCAAGAATCTGAAGAAAAGCTTATTGAATATCTTGGCGGATTAATAAATATTGAAAATGCTAGTATTGATGGAAACAGAAGTAAGTTTACCCTAAAATCAGTAGATAAGGTTAATATTGAAGGCTTTAAAGAAATGAATGCTACAGGAATTTTTATTTCTGGTAACAAACTTAAGATGTCACTGCCCTTTCCTGTAGAAAAAATTATTGATAAAATAAATTCAGATATAAGTGGAGGTAAATTATGATTGATGGTAAATTTAAAATTACCTATCTTAACGGCTTACATGCACGCCCAGCAACAAAATTGGTTTCTAAAGCAAATAGTTACCAAGCTGAAATGCTTCTGGAATATCAGGAGAAAAAAGTCAATATGAAGAGTATAATGGGTGTTATGTCTTTGGGAGTACCAGCAAACTCTTCAATTAAGATTTTGTTTAATGGTCCTGATGAAGATGAGGCATTTAAAGCGATTTCAGCGGTAATAAAAGAAATTAATAATATGCGATAAAAACCATGAAAATGGTTTTTTTTACAAGAGGTGGATATGGCTAAATTAAACGATTATAAACTACAAATATTTAAGTTCGAAATGTATGGTTTTTTAAAGAACCTGCGGTTTTTCGAACCATTTTTGATTATTTACTTAAAAGAAATAGGTGCTTTAAGTCTTTTCCAAATTGGTTTATTAATTTCTATTAGAGAAATTATTATTTATATTTTTGAAATTCCATCCGGAGTAATCGCAGATATGTACGGAAAGAAAGCTGAGCTTATTATGTGTTTTGTATTTTACATTGCATCTTTCAGTTTATTCTTCCTCGGTGGTAGCGTAAGTGTCGGAACTGGAGGGGCTTTTGGGATTTTCGCTTCAGCAATGATTTTGTTCGGTCTAGGTGAGGCGTTTAGATCTGGAACTCATAAATCAATGATAATGCGCTTTCTTGATTATCATGACCTAAAAGATTCTAAAACTAAAATTTATGGTAGAACCAGAGCTGTGTCTTTGATTGGTTCAATGGTCATGAGTTTAGTTGCGATACTTTTTGTTTTATGGTTGCCGGAAATTGGTTATCTATTCTTGGTTTCGATAATACCTTACTTACTTGACATGTTGTTAATTGCATCTTATCCTAAATATCTCAATGAACGAAGAGTCAGCACGTTTAACCTTAAACATTTTTTAAAGGAAAATATCGAAAGTATAAAATACACCTTTAAGACAAAAAGTGTTAGAAAATTAGTGATTGATGAAGGGCTTTATCAAGCAGGATATAAAAGCATCAAAGATTATATTCAACCCCTGGTAATTGCTTTATCAATTTCTGGAGGGTTAGTTGCCTTTGGTCAGTTCAGTTTAGAACAGAATAAAGAAATTTATATTGCGATTATCTATGCGATAATCTATTTGATTTCTTCGTTTACCAGCCGCTATTCTTATAAGGTCGCAAGAAAAGTTAATCATTTTACGTTGATTAATGGAATGTGGCTTTTGACCAGTATAATCGCACTTCTAATTGGCTTCTTCAGCAATAATCTCTTTGTTATATTCGTTGGCTTTATTTTGATTTATGTTTTCTTAAATCTTCGAAAACCAGTTATGATTGAGGAGATTGGTAATGCTAGCGATACAACAAAAAGAGCCAGTGTACTTAGCGTAGAAGCACAACTGGCATCAATTTTATTAGTAATTTTCGCACCAATCATTGGATTTTTAGCAGACCAAAGTTATCAGTTGATGTTCTTTGTGGTCTCAGGAATGATGTTAGTAATTTTCTTGTTTAACGCAATTTACAATTTTAAATCAATGCGATCAGATTCTTGATCGCATTATTATTTTCTTCCCAAACCAATTTTTCTTTTCGCTTTACGCATTTTCTTAAAAGCGTAATCTGAAGCTTTTTCTTGTCCCTTATTTAAAATATCTTGTAGTTCTTGAGATTTCACTAACTCAAGATATTTTTTTTGGATTGGTAATAAGTTATCAACAAGTAACTGAGCTAAACTCTCTTTAAATTCTTTATAAGTTAATTTCTTAAATTTATCCACTACTTCATCGATTTTTATATCAGCAGTAGAAGCATAGATTGTTATTAAATTAGCTAGTCCAGGTTGATTAATGGGGTCAAAATTAATTTTTGCTAAAGAATCAGTTACACTGGACATAATTTTTCTTCTGATAGCTGCTTCATCATCAAATAAGGAAATATATCCTTTATCGTGTTCATCTGATTTTGACATTTTCTTTAAAGGATCTTGTAAATCCATGATTCTTGCGCCGACTTCAGGAATTATTGGTTCCGGAACAGTGAAGAAATCACCGTAATAGTTATTAAAGCGACTAGCAATATCTCTAGTTAATTCCAAATGTTGTTTCTGATCTTCACCTACTGGAACATAATCAGCATCATAAAGCAAAATATCCGCTGCCATAAGTGCGGGATAAGTGAATAGGGCAGAAGTAACTGAAACATCCTGTTTTAAACTCTTATCTTTAAACTGTGTCATTCTTTCTAATTCCCCCATATAGGTATTTGCCTGGAGGATATAACCTAGTTCGACATGCTCTTTAATTTCTGATTGGATGAAAAACGTAGTTCGCTCTCGATCTAATCCGCAAGCTAGATACATCGCAGCGATGTCTAAGGTTCGTTTTCTTAATTCATGCGGAACTTGTCTTAGGGTAATCGCATGCAAATCTGCGACGAATAAGAAAAATTCATCTTCAGGTCTTTGTTTTTGTAATTTAACAAATTGTTTAATCGCACCAAGATAGTTGCCTAAAGTTAAAGTTCCCGTGGGTTTTATTCCCGATACTATTCTTTTCATAATCTTTTCCTCCAAATAAAAACGCCCTTAAAAGACTTAAGGGCGAATATTTTCCGTGGTACCACCTTTTTTCTAGTTATAAACTAGCACTCAAAAATCTTGTAACGCTAGAAACAGCGGGTATGATTAATACCTCTCCATCAGTCCATTCGGTAAGACTTCTTAAAAAACCTTTCAGCAAAATTGGTTTATTCTCTTTGTTAAGAAATACATTACTTACTAATCTGATATCATCAATTTAAAAATATTATAGCACGACTATGATTTTAAGACAACCTCTAATTCATCAACTAATTCTTGAAGTCGTTTAACAACGGCTTTAAAAGCACTTTCTTCAGTTAAATCAACTCCGGCATTCAATAATTGTTTTACTGGATAATCAGAACCACCTGATTTAAGTAAACCGATATAATTATCAAAGGCATCAGGAACGCCAGTTTTTACATCTTCATATAACTTAAGTGAAGCAGCGAAACTAGTTGCATATTGATAAACGTAGAAAGGTGTGTAGAATAAATGAGGAATGTATGCCCAAACATATTGTTTAACCTCTTCAAGCGTAATATCAATATCATAAAACTCCTTATAAAGATTAATCATTATCGCTGATAAACTATCCGCAGTAATTGGTTGATTGGTTTCAACTAATTTGTGAGTCTCAAGCTCATAGATAGCAAAGAGAGTTTGACGATAGAAGGTAGCAAGAATATCATCGATAGCTCTTTGTAAAAGGGCGATTTTTTCTTTTTTGCTTGCTTTTGACTCATTGATAATATAGTCAAGTAAATTGTGTTCATTAAAAGTAGAAGCAACTTCAGCTACAAAAATTGTATAGTTTTGCAAGGTAGAAGGTTGGTCTTCTTGAGCATACATTGAATGGATTGAATGCCCAGCCTCATGAGCTACAGTAAACACATCTCCTAGAGTCTTAGAATAATTTAATAAGATGTAAGGATGAAGGTTAGGCATAGAACTAGAGTAAGCACCTGTGCGTTTTCCTGGTTGTTCTAACACATCTACAAATCCATCTTCCAGTACATCTTTTGCTTTTTCTTGGAAATGTTTTGGCAAGTGTTTGATTGAATTGAAGAATAGTTCCTTAGCTTCTTCATACTCATATTCTTTATCGCTTTTTGCTAGTTCTAAGAAACGATCATAGGTATGATGAACTTCTAGACCAAGATGTTCTTTACGAAGTGCTAAATACTTCTTGACTGCAGAAGTGTTTTCTCTAGCAACTTTTGTTAAACTGTGGTAAACGTCTAGTGGAATATCATTATTGAATAAATAACTCTCCAAAGATGATTGATAATTTCTGGTTTTTACTCTTGCGTAATCAGCGTCAAGCACACTCTTATAAATAGAAGCATAAGTGTTTTTATGGGCTTCATAATAAGAAAATACGGCTTCAAAAATATCTTTTCTTTCTTTAGGAGAATTGCTCTTTTGAATAAAAGCACGATAGTTAGAATTGGTGATTGTAACTATTTCTTTATTGTCTAACATCACGTCTTGTCCTTCAACATCAGCTACAGATAAAGAACTATAAAGGTTTCTTCCTGTGTTTGCTAAAGAACTGTAATTTGCTAATAAAGCCTCGCTCTTATCATCAAGGATATGCTCTTGGTTCTTAAATAGTTTTTCCATTGGAAATCTAAATTCTTTTAATGCTTCATCTTTGTTGATGAATTCCATAACTTTTTCTTTACCTAAAGCGATCAACTCTGGCTCTTCAAAAGATAAAGCTTGTTGAAGTTTTACAAAAGCTAATTGTACCTTTTGCAAACGTGCAGAATTTTCTGAATCTTTTTTGTTTAAATCGCTTAAAAGTGATGCATATTGATAAGCTCTTAAACCAGTTTTTTCAAATTCTTTTTGTAATAAAAAGAAAGCTTTAAAATCCTCAAAGTTACTTAATTTACCCTTGAAACTAGCTAATTTAGCAGTCATTTCATCGGCTGTTTGATAAGCTTTTTCAAACTCATCAAGGTTCTTAAATAGATAGGTTAAATCCCATTTCATAAATATTATTACCTCCAAAAATGTATTTCCTTTATTATAACACTATTTTCAAAAAAAAGTATTCAAAATGCGGTCTTTTATGGTATAATTGTTAAGAAGCGAGGTAGAAGAAAATGATTACATTATATACAAGTTCAAGTTGTTCATCTTGCCGTAAAGCAAAGAAATGGTTAGATAACAACAACATTCCTTATCGTGAAAAAAATATCATTGGAATTAGATTGACACGTAATGACATCATGAATATGTTAAAATACTCTGAAAACGGCTTCGAAGATATTATCTCAACAAGGTCAAAAGTTTTTAAAGAAAGTCAAATTGAACCAGATGAGATGAAATTTTCTGAATTAGCCAATTTCATAATCGATAATCCGACAATACTAAAAAGACCAATTATCATAAATGATCAAATTATGCAGACTGGATATAACGAGGATGAAATCAGAGCTTTTATTCCAAGAGAGTTTCGTAAATTCGTAGTCTGTGATGAGTGTCAAGAAGATTGCGAATACAAACAATGTATCAAAAATGCTTTAGCAGCAAATAAGAGTTAATTTTTTTAGAGAGAGTTATTCTCTCTTTTTATTTGCTTTTTAAAGCAAAAAGTGATTTGAAAACGCTTTATTGATTATAGTTTATTGAAAGTTTTAGGGTTTTATAGTAAAATGAACCTGTAAAAAAATTATAGGAGGAAATATAATATGGCAATTAAAGTAGCAATTAATGGTTTTGGAAGAATTGGACGCTTAGCTTTTAGATTAATGTTCGGCAATGATGATTTTGAAATCGTCGCAATCAATGATTTAACGGATGCAGAACAACTAGCGTATTTACTAAAATATGATAGTTCTCAAGGCAGATATGGTAAAGAAGTTAGTTTCGAAGGAAACGATATTATCGTTGAAGGCAAGAGAATAACAGTTTTATCACAAAGAGATCCAGAACTTTTACCTTGGAAAGAACATAAAGTAGATGTAGTTTTAGAATGTACTGGTTTCTTCGTATCTGAAGAAGGCGCTTCTAAGCACCTTAAAGCTGGAGCGAAAAAAGTCGTTATTTCTGCACCTGCTAAAGGAAACATCCCAACAATTGTTTATGGAGTAAATCACGAAAGCTTAACTGGAGAAGAAAAAATTATTAGTTCTGCTTCATGTACTACTAACTGTTTAGCTCCAATCGCAAAGATTCTTGATGACAATTTTGGTATTGTTAAAGGCTTCATGACTACAATTCATGCTTATACTAATGATCAAGCTACCTTGGATATTCCTCATAAAAAAGGAATCAATGCAAGAAGAGGTAGAGCTGCAGCTGCTAATATCGTTCCTACATCAACCGGAGCTGCTAAAGCAGTCGGCTTAGTTTTACCACATTTAAAGGGTAAATTAGATGGTATGGCTTTAAGAGTTCCTGTAATTACTGGATCAGTTGTTGATTTAGTAGTTGAACTTAAAAAAGATGTAACTGTAGAAGCGATCAACAATGCTGTTAAAAACGCTCAATCAGATACAGTAGGTTATACCGAAGACCCAATCGTATCTTCAGATACAATTGGAATTAGTTACGGAACTTTATTTGATGCTCAATCAACTTCAGTAATTAACGTTGATGGAAAACAAATGGTTAAGGTTATCACTTGGTATGATAACGAAGCATCATTTACAGCGCAAATGATTAGAACTTTAAAAGTTTTCGCTGAATAAGAAATACAATATCTTTGAGCATCCTAAATATATTCTCTTTTTAGGATGCTCTTTTTTTAAGTAAAGGATTATTATGGAATGGTTTTATAATCTGTTGGCAGAAATTGGAGTTTTAATTGAAGAGCATTTTTGGTTAGCTCCATTATTTGGAGTTCTTTTACCATTTTTTGAAGCGGTTTTTCCAACTTTTCCATTGACGGTTATTATCGCTTTTAATCTATCGATTTTTTCCTCAGCCTTTGGAACTTTAGAAGGAACAATTTTCACAATTTTTTTATCGACAATTGGTTCTTTTATAGGAATGTTTTTAATCTTTCTTTTAATTCGAACAACCTTTGCTAAATACTTTATCAAGAAAGTTAATGACAATAAATACGGCAAAATCTTTTTGAATGTTGTAGAGGGAAAGAATATCTGGTTTGCACTTGCTTTACTATCAAATCCCTTTTTACCTTCCTCAATCTTAAACTATGCTTTAAGTTTGACAAAGATTAAACTATCAAGATATTTATTTCTAACGATTACTTCAAGATTGATAATCATCCTTTTCTTAGTGTTTTTAGGATCGGTATTTGATATTCAAAACCATCCTTTAAATGTTTTTTGGATGATGTTGGTTTACTTCATTATTTTAGGAGTTTGGCTCTTGTACTTGCAATCAGCTAGGAAGAAAACCAATTCAGTTTTTAAGGATGAAGAAAAGAAAGAATAAATACATATTAAAGTAATTATGAGTCAACTTTTTAAAGGTGACTCATTTTATTTATAAAAATGTAAGAAATGTGCAATAATAATTTGTGTAATAGGTGGTTTTAGTTAGTTATTTCGTGATATAATTATTTAATAGAGGTGATAAATATGACAAAAGCAAAATTTAGTGAAAGAAGAAATACTTTCTCTGACCAAATGGAAGAAAACTCCTTTGCTTTATTAGCTTCTGGAGAAGCAATGCATAAGAGTTTAGATCAGTTCTTTAAATTTGAACCTAATCGTAACTTCTATTATCTAACAGGTTTAGAAAGAGAGAATTTTTTACTTTTTCTTGCCAAAGATAAAGACCAATATCAAGAATATATTTTTATTGAAGAACCAAGTGATTTCGCTACAAAGTGGCTAGGGAAGCGAATGACTAAGAAAGAAGTCAGTGAAATTAGTGGAATTGATGAAAAAAATATTCTTTATATTCATAACTTTTCTTCATTTTTATCGCAAAGAGTTTTACTTGATTCTCGCGCGATGATACTATCAAAAATTCCTTCCAATCTTTACTTGGATTTATTCCGTTATAAACAGATGAAAAAACCGATGAGTTTCACTTATTTTAAAAATGTAATTGAAAATTATCCAGAGTTAATAATTAAAGATGCAAACCAAATTATCTGTGAACAAAGAAGAATTAAAGATAAGGAAGAAATTGAAGCGATTAAGACAGCTATTAAACATACTAAATCAGGAATTGAATCGATTTTAAGGAATGCAAAACCAAAAGTTAATGAAGGACAAATCGAAGCCTTGTTTGAATATGCAATCAAATTAGATGGCTCAAAGGGATTAGCTTTTGATACCATAGTAGCTAGTGGTAAAAACGCTACAGTTTTGCACTATGTAGATAACAATCAAATAGTAGAAAAAGATACCTTGGTTTTGTTGGATTTAGGAGCTCGCTCAGGGCTTTATGCCGGCGATATTTCAAGAACTTTCCCAATCAGCGGAAAGTTTAACGAAACGCAAAAAAAATATTATCAAATGGTATTAGATGTTAATAAGCAGGTTATTAAAGCTGTTAAGCCTGGTGTCTATGTTAGAGATTTAAATCAGATGGCAAAAGATTTACTAGCGGAAAAAATGCTTGAATTTGGTAAAATTAAAGATAAATCAGAAATTGACAAGTATTATTATCATGGTGTAAGTCATTACCTAGGTCTTGATGTTCATGATGTCGGTACCTATCAACTTCCTTTGGTTCCAGGAACAATAATAACAGTAGAACCAGGAATCTATATTGAAGAAGAAAGTATCGGTATTAGAATTGAAGATAATATTTTAGTTACTGAAAACGGTTATGAAAATCTTTCTAAAGCTATAGCTAAAGAAATCTCTGAGATTGAAGAACTTATGGAATAAGAGGAATTATGAGTTATTTAGAAGGTGAAATTCAAAGATATCTATTTTACAGTGAAGAAACAGCTTATTCAGTTATTAAGGTTAAAATAACTGATACTGATGATTCTGATATCATTCATCTTGAACCCACAATCATTGTTTGTGGGTTTTTTCCTAAATTAGAAACGGGTGTATTTTACCGTTTTTATGGAGAACTAACTCATCATGCAAAATATGGGATTCAATATAATGCTGAACGCTTCGAACGGATGATTGATAATACTTATGAAGGTTTATTGGATTATTTATCCAGCGATCTTTTTAAAGGCGTGGGTAAAAAAACCGCTGAAAGAATTGTCGATAGTCTAGGTATGGATGCATTGGATTTGATTGCTGAAGATAAACACGTTTTAGATAAAGTAAATAAAATTGGTGATAAGTTAAGAGACTCAATCTTTGAACAAGTTATAAAAAATAGGGAGTTGGAAAATACCTTAGTTTGGTTATATTCCTTTGATATATCACCTAAGATGGCGATGCGGATTTTTCAGTATTATGGCACTGATACGATTCAAATAATTAAAGAAAATCCCTATGTATTAATGGACTATATCGAAGGGATTGGTTTTAAGAGGGCGGATGA
>JBAYQC010000054.1:0-9654 GCA_041677365.1 Candidatus Izemoplasmatales bacterium
CCTTAATACTGAAGAGGGAGAAAATCTCCCAGTCAAACATTGTGTAAAAGGAACTCCAGGACACGAAATACAAAGCGATGTTAAAGCTTTAATGTCGCCAGAAGATAAGGTTTTTGAAAAAAACACTTTTCCTTCTTTAGATCTAGGATTATATTTAAAAAATAAAGACTATGATGTAGTTGAGTTGTGTGGTTTAGTATCTAACATCTGTGTTATTAGCAATGCTGTGATTGTTAAAAGTGCTTTACCTAACGCACATGTTGTAGTAGATGCTCTAGCTACCGATTCTTTTGATCATCCACTTCACAAGAAATCACTAGACGTATTAGAAGGATTACAAGTGGAAGTATTGAACAAATGACAAGCACAAACTACGCTCTACTGACAGACTTATATGAGCTGACAATGGCTAATGGATATTTTCTCGAAAATAAAAAAGATCAAATTGTATACTTCGATCTTTATTTTCGTAAAATTCCAGACTCAGGAGGGTACGCTGTTTTTGCTGGTTTAGAAGAAATAATTAACTATATCGAGAATCTAAAATTTACTGAAGAAGATATCGCCTTTTTAGAAAGTAAAAATATTTTTGATAAAAAATTTTTAGATTATTTAAAAGATTTTAAATTTACCGGCAATATCTATGCTTTCAAAGAAGGAACGGTAATGTTCCCTAATGAACCTATTATCATTGTTAAAGCAAAATTGATTGAGGCGCAAATCATCGAAACTTTTCTTTTACAAACCGTCAATCATCAAAGCTTAATTGCTACAAAAGCTGCTCGAATAAATTACGCCGCTAAAGGAAAAACAATTTTAGAGATGGGTGCAAGAAGAGCACACGGAGCTTCTAGTAGCGTTAATGGAGCTAGAGCCGCTTACATTTCTGGTGTGAGTGGAACTAGTAATGTTTTAGCGGATAAAATGTTTAAGGTTCCCTCCGGAGGAACAATGGCTCATTCTTGGGTACAGATATTTGAAAACGAATATGAAGCTTTCAAAGCTTACGCTAAACATTACCCTAATAATACTACCTTCTTGGTTGATACCTATGATACATTAAAAAGCGGTGTCCCAAACGCTATTAAAGCTATTAAAGAAATACTTCTACCAATCAACGCTAAAAACTATGCAATTCGTATTGATTCTGGCGATTTAACTTATCTTTCTAAAGAAGCTAGAAAAGCACTTGATTTGGCAGGTTTGAAAGATTGCAAAATTGTTGTCAGTAACTCTCTTGATGAAAGGCTTATTAATACCCTGTTAAATCAAGGAGCGCCTATTGACATTTTTGGTGTTGGCGAAAGATTGATTACCGCTAAAAGTGATCCGGTATTTGGTTCCGTATATAAGTTAGTAGCTGCAGAAAAAGACGGTATAATAATTCCCAAAATTAAGATTAGCGATAATCCTGAAAAAATCACAACACCACATTATAAAAGTGTTTACCGCATCTATAGCGATAACAAAGCTGAATCTGATTTAATAACCCTAGAAGACGAGTCGATTGACACATCAAAACCCTTGACTGTATTCGATCCGCATTTTCCTTGGAAAACTAAAACATTTACTAATTATAAGCTTAAAAACTTATTAGAACCAATATTTATTAACGGCGATTTAGTTTATCAAAAACCTTCGCTTTTAGAGGTTAGAGACTATGCTAAAACCGAATTGACTTGTTTTTGGGATGAAATAAAAAGATTTGATAATCCTCATAAATATTATGTGGATCTATCAAAAAAACTTTGGGATATAAAACAAAACTTAATTACTACAAAATAACAAAAGAGGCCGAAGCCTCTTTTTTATTTGAATGAAGATTTTAATTCAACAATTCGATTAAAAATCAGTTGATCTTTCTTGCTATCATAGTCAGTCGCAAAATATCCTTTACGAATAAACTGAAAGCGTTCTAAAACAAAAGTATCAGCTAAACTAGATTCTACAAAACCGTTATATTCTTGCCAAGAACTAGGATTAAGTCGTGAAAATAAATCTTTTTTACCATCAGAATCTATCAATAGCGGTTCGAATAGATTAAATTTAGCAGGAACTGCTGTAGAAGCCTCTACGAAATGAATATTTCCATTCGGCTTTCTCTCGTTAAAACCTGAACCAGATTTGGTTTTTTCATCATAAGTACAGTGCAACTCTTTTATTGATCCATCCTCGTTATAGATAACTTCATTGGCTTTTATAAAGTATGCATGCATTAACCTGACTTCGATTCCTAACGATAATCTTTTCCATTTTTTATTCGGTTTTTCTTCAAGAAAATCTTCTCTTTCAATATAAACATTTTTACCAAATGCGATTTTTCTTGTTCCTAAGTCTAAATTATCATTACTATATTCTAAATCAATCCACTCGATTTGATTATCAGGATAATTAGTTATAACTACTTTTATCGGATCAATTACTGCGTTAACCCGCTTAACTTTTTGATTCAAGTCATTTCTTAAAGAAGTCTCTAACATTTCACTCGATACAGTTGAATTAACTCTTGATAACCCAGTAGATAGGATGAAACTGATTATAGATTCTTTAGTATAACCTCTTCTTCTTAATCCCGCTAATGTCGGCATCCTTTGATCATCATAACCATTAACCATTTTCTCATCAACCAATTGTTTCAAATATCTTTTGGACATGATGGTATTGGTAATGTTCAATCTGCCAAACTCATATTGATGTGGAACATGAGGCATCTCACATTTTTCAACAAACCAATCATATAAAACCCTATGATCATCATACTCTAAAGAACAAAGTGAGTGAGTTACACCTTCAAAAGCATCTTGCAATGGATGGGCAAAATCATACATTGGATAAATACACCACTTATTGCCAGTGTTATGATGTTCAATATGTATTATTCGGTAAATAACCGGATCGCGCATATTAATATTTGGTGATGACATATCAATTTTAGCCCTTAAAGTCTTTTCACCGTCTTTATACTTGCCAGCTTTCATTTCTTCAAATAAATTTAAGTTTTCCTCAATTGACCGGTTACGGTAAGGAGACTCTTTACCTGGACTGGTTAAACTTCCACGATATTCTCTCATCTCTTCTGCGGTCAGATCACAAACATATGCTAAACCTTTTTTTATTAGTTTAACTGCTAGTTCGTAACTGGCGTCAAAATAATCAGAACCAAAAAATATATTTGCAGGTTTATACCCTAACCATTCAATATCATTTTTGATTGCTTCAACAAAAGAACTATCTTCTTTAACCGGATTAGTATCATCAAAACGCAAATTGGTTTTCCCGCCAAAATGTCTAGCTAACTCAAAATTAGTGATTATTGCTCTAGCATGACCAATATGGAGATAGGCATTAGGTTCCGGAGGAAATCTAGTTACAATTTCTTTTACTTTTCCACTTTTTAAATCCTCTTCCATTATTGTCTTGATAAAATTTGATTCGATTTCCATAATATTACCCCTCTAAATTCAACCTTGAATGCCCATTGAGCATTAAGTCGTCAGTTTTCTTGTTTGTTAAATATTGAAAGTATCCTGCTACAGCTATCATCGCTGCATTGTCTGTACAATAATTCATTCTCGGAAAATACACTGGTACATCAGTGATTTTGTTTTTAAGTTTAGTTCTCAACCCTGAATTGGCAGCCACACCACCTGCAACAATTATTTGTTTTACCTTGTAAATAGTTTTAGCCTTAATTGTTTTACTAACTAAAACATCGGTGACAGCTTCTTGAAAGCTTGCACAAAAATCTTCCGGTATAATTTCGAGTTGTCTCTGCTTCAAATTATGATGAGTGTTAATTACCTTTGATTTTAGCCCTGAAAAGCTAAAATTAAAATCATCTGAATCTATCATTGGCCTTGGAAAATCAAAAACATCCTTTCCTTCATGTGCCAATTTATCGACAATTGGACCGCCTGGATAAGCTAAACCCAATACCCGGGCTATCTTATCATAAGCTTCTCCTACTGCATCATCCTGAGTCTCTCCCAGTTTTTCAAAACTATAATGTTCCTTCATCAAAACTAATTCCGTATGCCCACCGGATACTACTAAAGCTAATAGAGGAAACTCCATTGGATGTTCAATATGATTAGCATAAATATGTCCAGCTATATGGTGTACACCAACTATTGGGATATCATAGTTTAAGCTAATTACCTTAGCAGCATTAACCCCTATTAATAATGATCCAATTAACCCTGGCCCTTTAGTTACGGCAATCAATCCCAAGTCTTGATATTTTATCCCAGCTTTTTTCATCGCCTGATCAAAAACATAGGTAATTCCCTTAACGTGTTCTCTGGACGCAATCTCAGGGACAACGCCTCCATAATCTTTATGGATATCTATTTGCGACAATACTTCGTTCGCTAAGACCATTGAACCATCTTTAACTATGCTAACGCTAGTTTCATCACAACTTGTTTCAACTCCTAAAACATACATATTTTCAACTCCCTAGGTTCTTATACATTAAAAATGCATCTTCACCATTATTGTAGTAATTTTTTCTTATAGCAACTTGTTTAAAACCAAAACGATTATAAAGTTTTAAAGCGAAATTATTTGAAGGTCTTACTTCTAAAGTAATTTCTTGTACCTTCATTTCCTTCAATCTTGAAAGCAATGCATTAAGCATTAATTTCCCATAACCTCTGTTACGATATTTTTCTAAAACAACTAATGAATTAATCTGAGCCTTATCTTCATCTATCATAACAAAAACATATCCATAAATATCTTCACCAACCAATACATAATATTGGTATAGCGGATTGTTGATATCATCGATAATTTTTTCATATGTAGTAAAGTTATGAAAATAATCATTTTCACATTTTACTACTTTTTCAATATCACTTTTAAATATTGGTCTTAAGATTAATTCCATTATTTTTATTTCTTTCTGCCTCAGTCTTTTGTAAGTAATTTGGTACTAAGTTATGAACATCATCGACTTTTTCAAAAAGCTCAGAACTTAAAAGCTTACTTATCTTGGGTTTACCAAATCTTACCTCTTGATATTTGAGGTCAATTTTCCCCTTAAAGTCTTCGATATTCTCTAGCACGTCATCCTTAATATTTAATAACTTTTTATCTACATTACTATAAAAGCCCATGAAAGCATTTCCCCTTCTAGCATCTATTAGCGCTAAAACATAAGGTTCTTGAGAATAGCTCGCTAATAAAGCTAAGGAAGAGACTTTATATAAATTAATATTATTTAAGTAGCTAATCATCTTAGCTACGGTAACTCCGATTCTAACTCCTGTATAACTGCCAGGGCCAATACCAACGATTATTTCATCAATATCTTGTAATTTAAAATTCTCCAAATCAAGAATTTCTTTAAGAAAAGGTATAATCGTAACAGAATGATTATTGATGCCTTTTTCATAGATACTCTGTTTTTCTACACCATCAACTACGAGTGCTAAGTAGATATAATCAGTTGCAGTATCGATTATTAATTGCTTCAACGATTTTTTCATATCTACCCTCCCCCTTTATAACTACATCTCTTGATTCATCCTGTTCTGAGACTGAAATCTTAATTTCCAAAATTGTCTCAGGAAGCATATTTTTAATATATTCATACCATTCAATTACAGAAATACCTGAACCAAAGATATATTCATCAAGTTCATAATCATAAGGAGAATTCTCCAAACGATAAACATCCATATGATAGAGATCTAAATCTCCTTCATAAATTTTAAATATCGTAAATGTTGGTGAATTTAGTGTATCCTTAATACCAATTTTTTTTGCAAAAAATTTAGTAAAAGTAGTTTTACCTGACCCCAAATCTCCAGTTAGACCAATCACCATTCCTTTAAATACATTATTCGCGATAATCTCAGCCAATTTTTCTGTGTCAGCTAAAGAATCCAATTTTATATTAACAACCAAATTATCAACTCTTTCTCACTTATTTATAGTAAAATTATATCATAAATAGGTTTTTTTCCTATTAAAATCACTAATTAAGAATTATTTATACTATTAAGATATCCAACTATTAAGTTAAAAATTCTAACATTTATGTTATAATATATTTAAATTACAACAAGTCAGAGGTAATCATATGTTCTTGATTATTCACAATCCCCTATCAAGCAATAAAAAATCAAAAAAAACCACATTGAAATATGTCAAGTTTTTTCGCAAAAACAAAATTGAGTTCCGCTTAAGGTCAACTTTAAAAATCGATAATCTTAATGAGTTCCTAGAAAAAAACAAAAAAATTACGGATATTTTATTTCTAGGTGGCGATGGATCGATAAACTTTTTAATTAATAAAGTAAATATTACTGATATCAAACAGAATATTTATTTAGCAAAAAGTGGTTCTGGGAATGATTTCTTGCGCAGTTTGAAAGAACTTAAAAGCGCTAATGTTACTATTGGCGAAGCTATTACTAATACTGGAAGAACAAAATTTATCAATGGTTGCGGACTTGGATTCGATGGGTTAGTATGCCATTATGTAAATAATGACAAGAAAAAAGGTAAATTATCTTACTTTTTAAATGTTTTTCGCTCTATCATAAAATATAATCCCACAGACATTACCGCTACAATCGATGGTAAGGAATACCATTACAAAAAAGTTTTTGTATCCGCAGTCCAAAATGGTAGATATTTTGGTGGTGGTATGAAAGTCGCTCCAAAAGCCAATATTGAGGATGATGATTTTATCGTTTGCGTCGCACATAATCTATCCAAGTTATTTTTGCAACTAGTTTTAGTTTCAATCTATCCTGGATGGCACAAAGTTCTTAAAAAACGTGTTGCTATGTTAAAGGGTAAAAATATTAAAATTACCTATTCAAACAATAATTATTTTCAAGCTGATGGCGAAGTTTTAACTGACGTCAACTCAATTGAAATTAAGAAAAAAGAAAGTAGAGTCTTACATGCTTTCAATAAGAAACAATTCAAAAACAAAGCCTACGAGTAAATCGTGGCTTTATTTTTTTTATTTTTTTTCAATAATTCTGATCTTAAATCTTCATATCCCGATTTACCCAATAAAGCAAACATATTCTTTTTATATGCTTCTACTCCTGGTTGATTGAAAGGATTAACCCCTAAGACATAACCACTAAGTGCTACAGATAATTCAAAGAAATACACCAGATAACCAAACATAAAAGCATCTAGTTTCGCAATATTAATAACAAGGTTTGGAACCCCTCCGTCTCTGTGAGCTAAAAGCGTTCCTTGAAAAGCTTTCTTATTAACATAGTCTAAACCCTTGTCTTTTAGGTAATTTAAGCCATCTAAATTACTTTCGTCAAAGGGAATTATTAAATCTTTATTTGGTTTTTCAACATTTAACACCGTTTCAAAAAGGATTCTTTCTCCTTCTTGTATATATTGGCCTAAAGAATGTAAGTCAGTTGAAAATGAAGCACTTGATACAAACAGTCCTAGGTTATCTTTTCCTTCTGATTCTCCAAATAATTGTTTCCACCACTCGGAGAAATAATTTAATTTTTGTTCATAATTAACCAACATTTCAATTTTGTAATTACTTCTATACAAAAGATTTCTAATCGCGACGTACATATGAACATCGTTTTTATAAATACTATATTTATCATAAGCTCTTTTAGCAGCTTTAGCACCGGATAAGATTTGTTTAATATTTATTCCGGATGCTGCCAAGGGTAATAAACCTACAGCAGTTAAAACTGAAAATCTTCCTCCAATGTCATTAGGAACCACAAATGTTTGATAATTATTTTTGTTAGCCAATTCCCTAAGAGCACCTTTGTCTTTATCAGTTGTTGCATATATTCTATTCTTAGCCTCTTCAAGACCATATTTTTCTTCTAATAATTGTTTTAAAATTCTAAAAGCTATTGCCGGCTCAGTAGTTGTTCCCGACTTGGAAATAACATTAATCGCAAAATCTTTATTCTTTAAGTAAACAAGTAGTTCATTTAAATATGTGCTGGACATATTATGACCTGCATATAAAACTTCTAGAGTTTTCCTTCTCGGAAAATATGGTTTTAGAAACTCGATTGCGGCTTTACTCCCTAAATAAGATCCACCTATTCCGATGACTACTAAAACTTTAGCTTGTTTACGAATCAGTTTAGCTGCTTGCAAAATTGACTCTATCTCTTCTGAATTAATCGTATCTGGTAAATCCTTCCAACCTAAAAATTCATTTCCAGGACCAGCTTTTGAATCTAATAATTTTCTTGCCGTTTTAATCTCTTTATTCATGGCTTCCAGTTGCTCAGCTTCAATAAAAGGCAAAGCTGACTGATAGTTAAAGTTCAAATATTTATTCATTTTTATTTCTCCTTTTAAACAAATATATTATATCATTAATTTTAGCTTTTTTCACTAAAATGTAGCCGTAAACGGTCTTAATAAATAAAAAAGGGCAATTTTTCAATTGCTCTTTCTTATTTTTCTTTTTTGTAATACTTGTCTACCCAGACTTTTAATTGTGATTCTAATGGTTTGAATCCAATTTTCATATCTGTAGACTCTCTTTTTTTACGTCTAGTCTTGTTTTGAGCCTTATAACTTAAACTAATCTTGTCTTCTTCGACTTTGATAATTTCTAAAGTTAATTCGTCCCCAACACTAAAAAAATCTTCAATGTTTCTAACGTATTCGTCACTAATTTCAGAAATGTGGATTAATCCATCGATTTCATCATTTAGTTTGACAAAAGCACCATACGGTTTAATGTTAGTTACTCGACCTTTGACGATGTCGCCTTGTTTCATATTTAACACCCCTCAAAGAAACTGTAAATATTATAACACAAACTAATATTTTTTCAAATTTTTCGGTTCCTAAGCAAAAAAAAGAATAACTCTAATGGTTATTCTTTATCTCCAACAGCATTATGAGCAATTGAACTAGCTGCAGCTGCAGCTATCGCTCCAATAATATCATCCATAAAAGTATGACATTGATTAGTTTGTTTACCTAGTTCATCTAATTTACCGATAATTCCTGGTTTTACCTTATCAACATAACCGAAGTTAGTCAACCCAATTGAACCATAGACGTTAGTAATTGATAATACTAAAATCTCATCAATTCCATAAAGTGGATTATCTTCACTAACAAGAGTTTGAAGTGGCTCTGATAACATGTTCTTCTCTGCCAAAACGTCAAGTTCAATACCGGTTACAATTGCGTTTTGAACTTCTCTCTTATCCAAAACTCTACTAACGGCATTTAGGCATAAATCTTTGGTAAGTTGTGGTACATACTTCTTCTGCAAATCAAAA
This sequence comes from Candidatus Izemoplasmatales bacterium, assembly GCA_041677365.1. GTDB lineage: Bacteria > Bacillota_I > Bacilli_A > Izemoplasmatales > Hujiaoplasmataceae > UBA2289. Next base: position 9,273 of record JBAYQC010000054.1, read on the forward strand.
ACAATCTCAACTATACTATCGAGATTAACGCCTCTTTCTTCAAGTAAATTGACGCAGATCTCTTTCATTCTTTTTTGTTTTTCTACCATATGTGTTCAACTCCAATCACTCCGGGAACACGTTCTAGTAATGTATCTTCGATTAAATCTGACATAGTCGATTCAAACCCTGCACACCCTACACATGCGCCTTGCAATTTAACATAGACGATTCCATCCTCAAACTTCACAAATTCAATGTCGCCGCCATCTCTATTTATATATGGTCTGATAACTTTAATTACAGCTTTAATTTCTTCAACAATTTCTTCATAAGTCATAATTTAACACCTCTATTCTTCATACTTCTTATTTTTATTATAATTAGGGTTTTTTAAAATATA
>JBAYQC010000055.1:0-9621 GCA_041677365.1 Candidatus Izemoplasmatales bacterium
AACTTATATGGATTTTCTAAGTTGAAGCGTCTTCTTAGTGAATCCTTTAAAAAATTATTCTCCATTGAGTCTTTAGCACTTTTATAGGTTGTCTTTGCTTTGTTTAACATATTGAGACCAAGTTTCTTAAGCTTTTTTGTTATATCCTTATTGTTTTCCATAAAAACTCCTCCTAAACTCTTTTTTAAAAAATTATTTATTAGAATAGACCGATGATTTTTTCATCAACTATATCCATATTTTCATAAGCCCCATGTCTTGGAAGCCCTGGCATAGTCATGACAGCTCCAGTTAAAGCAACAATAAATCCTGCACCAATTGAAGGTTTGAATTCTCTTACAGTAATTTTAAAGTTTTCTGGACGTCCTTTTAAACTTGCATCATCAGATAAAGATAGTGGTGTTTTAGCCATACAAATGCTTAAATCACCCCAACCTAAGTCTGTAAATACTTTGATTTGTTCTTCAGCTTTTTCGGTGTAATTTACTCCGTCAGCTCCATAGATATTTTTAGCGATCTTTTCAATTTTTTCTTTGATACTAAGGTTTAACTCATAAAGAGGTTGATTCTTATCTTGTCCAATTGCTTTATTAACGATTTTCTTAGCTAAATCTAATCCACCTTCACTACCTTTAGCAAACACTTCTGATAGGGAGATTTCATGATCGTTAGCTTTTGCCCAATCTAACACTTCAGAGATTTCTGCATCGGTATCTGTGTAAAATTTATTTAAAGCAATTACATAAGGAACCTTGTATTTTTGGACGCTATCGATATGTTTAGCTAAGTTAACTAAACCTTTTTTAACTGCTTCAACATTCTCTTCATTCATGTCTTTATCGCTTACACCACCATGAATTTTAAGAGCTCTAATTGAAACTACTATAGCTACTGCACTCGGCATAGTTTCCATGACACGCATTTTAATATCCATGAATTTTTCCATACCTAAATCCGCTCCAAACCCAGCTTCAGTGACAACAAAATCTGCAGCCCTTGAAGCAAAATCAGTAGCAATGATTGAATTACATCCATGTGCAATATTAGCGAAAGGTCCTCCGTGTATAAGTGCAGGTGTTCCTTCTAGAGTTTGAACAATATTTGGTTTTATCGCTTCTTTTAATAGCATAGCGACCGCACCTGTTACTTTTAAATCATTAACAGTTACCGGTTGATCATCTTCATTATAAGCAACAACTATTCTTCCTAATCTGACCTTTAAATCACTAACATCTTTTGCTAAACATAGAACTGCCATAACTTCAGAAGCTACACTGATATCAAAAGCATCAAACCTAGGAGTTTCTTTTTTCATCGAAAGACCTACTTGAACCCTTCGTAAAGAACGATCATTCATATCTAAAGCACGTTTCCAAATGACTTTCTCCGGATTGATTTTTAATTGATTACCATGGAATAAATGGTTATCAATTACAGCACTGATTAAATTATTCGCAGCAGTAATCGCATGAATGTCTCCGGTGAAATGAAGATTGATATCTTCCATTGGAACAACTTGAGCATATCCACCTCCAGCAGCTCCACCCTTAACTCCCATGACCGGTCCTAAAGAAGGTTCTCTTAAAGCAATCATAGTTGAAAAACCTAGTTTTGCAATTGAATCTCCTAAACCAATAGTAGTGGTTGATTTTCCTTCACCAGCCTTGGTCGGAGTGATTGCTGAAACTAAGATAATCTTTCCTCTAGGGTTAGATTTATAACGATTAATAGCAGAAAAGCTAACCTTAGCTTTATAGTTACCATAAAGCTCAATATCATCATTATTTAATCCGACCTTTTTTGCGATTGTATCTATTTTGGCCATTTTAGCCTTTTGAGCAATTTCTAAATCTGTTAACATTGTTATCTTCCCTCCTGTTTCAATTCTAAAAATGTTACACTTTCCACACTAGCACTTTGCGGAAACATATCAATTGGATTAATACTTATAATCCGGTAATCATCAATCAACTCAGAAATATTTTTTGCAAGAGTAGATGGGTTACAAGACATGTAAATTATCTTTTTCGGCAATACTTTTTTTACCGCCTCTATTACTGCATTACTCATACCGCTTCTTGGTGGATCTAAAACTATTACATCTGGTTTTATATTTTGTTTAAAGAGTTTCGGTAAAGCACCTTCAACATGATCAGTGATAAATTGAATATTTTTAACATTGTTTATCCGAGCATTTTCTTTTGCATCAGATACTGAAGCCTCAGAGTAATCAATTCCATAAACACCTTTAACTTTACCGGCAATTAACAATGAAGTTATTCCTATTCCCGAATATAAATCAAAAACAATATCAGATGGCGAAAACTGTTTTGAGTCCAATACTAAGTCATACATCTTTTCCATCTGTTTTGTATTTAATTGATGAAATGCATCAGGTGATACCTTGAACAAAATATCACGATAAGTTTCTTCAATCTTATCAACCCCACCGATTACAACCGGTGGATTAGCGATGATAAGATTGCTTTTTTCATTATCAATACTATAACTTACTGATTTAACTACCTCTAAGTCATTCATTAATTCTTTGGTAATCTTTTCTAATATCGGAGTATTTCGTTTAACGACAAATACTACACTAGCACTAGCACTGCTTGCTAAGTACCTTACAGAAAGATATTCAAGAATTCCTTCTTTATTGTTAAAATCATAAGCTTTTTGTTTATACTTTCGCATTAATTTCAAAACATAGAAATTTATTTCATCTAACTTCTTATGATGAACAATACAGGAATCTACATAAACAAAATGATTTGAGTTTGGTTGGTAAAAACCAAGTGATAAACCAAAGTTAGTATTTTTAAAAACCATTTGTGAACGATTACGATAATAATAAGGTTCTTCCATACTTATGGTTTTATTAATTAATAGTTTTTCTGTATTTAAGTTGGTATATCTTCTTAAAGATTGCTTGATAATGGATTGTTTAATTTTTAATTGTTCTTTATATGCGATATGCTGCATCTGACATCCACCACATAAATCATAGAACTTACAAGGTGGTTGAACTCTACGATTAGAGACTCTTTCAATCTCTAAAATCTTTCCAATAGCATATCTTTCAAAGCTTTCGACTATCTCAACATCAACAACTTCTTTAATGATTGCATTAGGAACAAAGACAGCTATCTTTTGATAATAGCCGATACCCTCTCCATTAATTCCTTGTTTTCTGATATCCAATTTTAATTTGTCGCCAACATTTAGTCTCATCGATATTCTCCTACTATTTATTATAACAAAAACGACAGTAAAAATATAGCATTTAGAGCGAGAAAAAAACAGATGGAATCATCTGTTATTTCTTATTATCAATTGTATAAGTAGGTACAAACTTTTGAACTAGTTCTTTAATTTCTAAGTTATCTAAACCTTCAAAACCACCGATAAGTTCACCTGCTTCATTTTCAACATCTTTTTTGCCGTTTAGTTTTTCAATATAAATTAACTTATTATCAGTTTTTAAGTGGTGTTCTTTATCGACCAACAATTCTTCAAATAATTTTTCTCCCGGTCTTAATCCGGTAATCTTTATTTGAATATCAACATAGGGTTTAAACCCAGATAGAAAAATCATTTTTTCAGCTAAATCGATAATCTTAACTGGTTCACCCATATCTAGAATAAATATTTCACCGCCATCAGCGTAAACTGCAGATTGTAATATCAATCCAACCGCTTCAGGAATGGTCATGAAATATCTAATTATACTCGGATCAGTTACAGTTACTGGTCCACCATTAGCAATTTGACGTTTAAAGAGTGGAACTACTGAACCGTTAGACCCCAAAACATTACCAAACCTAACTGCTGAATAACTCGTATTGCTCTTTTGAGAAAAACTTTGAATAATCATTTCTGCGAAACGTTTTGTCGCTCCCATGATGTTGGTTGGTCTTACAGCTTTATCAGATGAAACCAAAACAAATTTTTTAACCTTATATAAATCAGCTAACTTACACATGTTATAGGTTCCTAAAACATTGGTTCTTACTGCCTCTGCTGGAGATCCTTCCATTAGAGGTACGTGTTTATACGCAGCAGCGTGGAAAATGTAATCAGGCAAATACTCTGAAACTATTTTTTCCATTCTTTGATAATTATAAACCGAAGCAATCTGTAAAGTTATATCAATTTTGTTCTCGATATGTTTATTAAAATCTATGTTTAACTCCATTAATAAATCATAAATACCATTTTCATAGATATCAACCAAAAGCAGTGATTTTGGTTTATAAGTTACTATTTGTCGAACCAGTTCAGAACCTATAGATCCTCCAGCTCCAGTAACAATAATTCTTTTACCTTCAATGAAGTCTTTTATTCCTGCTGTATCCAACTCAACCACTTCTCTACTCAATAAATCTTCTACATTTACGTCAGTGATTGAATCGACTTGATTAACCTTATAGTCTTTTAATGAAGGTAGTCTTCTAATTCTAACCGGTCTATCAATAAAGGTATTAATTATATCTTGAAACTTTTGTGGTTCAATATTAACAATCGCCATGATGACTTCTTCAATATCAAATTTGTCAATTATCTTGGGAATTTCTGATAAGGGACCAAAGATGGGGTAGCCTGACATTAAATTACCAATCTTGGTTTCTTCATCATCAACAAACCCAATAATTCGGTTAAACATCTGAGGGTTATTTCTAATTTCATTAAGAGCAATTTTACCTCCTGCACCTGCACCAATTATCAAGGTTCTGTTACCAGTGTTAAAGGCATTTCTTGAAGTAAACATCGCGATTAATCTCCGAATAATTCTCGGGATTAAAATTGTAAGAACTTCTAAAAGGGTTGTAAAGATAAAATACGGTTCATAAATAAAATCAAAATTATTAACAAACAAAGTGATTAGAATAATTATAAAGTTTGATAGTGTGACAACCAGTGATATTCTCACAACTTCATCAAGCCCTACATTATCCAAAACCAAATGATATATTTTAAAAATATAGAAAAGGACTAATTTGAAAACGATAACAAATGGTAAAACCATCAAGGTATGTTTAACATCAATATATTCAACTCTTAAAAAATATAAAACTAAGATTGAAAAAGAATATGTAAAGGCAATGCTTAAAGCGTCAATAAACATAAAACTAACTTTGCTTTTGTTTAAATTAGCTCGATTATGGTTGAATCTGCTTTTATTCATAGATAACTCCTTTTGTTAAATATAATTCTATCACACAGAACATTATTTATCAACAAGCTTAAACTATGTCTAGATAAAATAAAAGTCAAAATAACTCATTAGTTACTTTGACTTTTACTTATACTAAATTTCAGTTTCGCCTTCATGAATAACAAAATAAAACTCTACGCCATGATCAACATTTTTAACTCCATAATCATAGCCTAATAATTCAAGAATTGTTTTACAGATTGCAAGCCCTAAGCCTTGTCCACCATAATCCCTATTTCTGGCCTTATCAACCTTATAAAAACTTTCCCATATATTTTCGATATCATTCCTAGGTATATGGTTACCACTATTCATTACCGCTACTTTTATCTGTTTTTCTGAAACTGTTTTAATAGAAATTTTAATTACGCGATTATCATCAACGTGATTAATAGCGTTACTGATGAAATTGGTTAAAACTGACTGGATTTCTTCTAAGTCAGTTATTACAATTTCTTCCTCAAGATCTAGTTCAACATTAATATTTTTTTCTTTTAACTTTAAATCGAACAATTTTACTGTATCTAAAACTAATTGCTTAATTGAAAATTCACTAAACTTAATTTCTTTTTTGCCACTTTCTAACTGTGATAACTTAAGTAACTCTTTTACAAGTTTGTTCATTTTTTCAGATTCATCTAAAATAATATCTATGTACTCTCTCTTTGCGTTTTCATCTATGTCAGTTAATTTAAGCGCTTCAGAATAACCCATGATTAATGAAAGTGGAGTTTTTAGTTCATGAGAAGCATTTGCGATAAACTCTTTTCGCATGTTTTCTAGTTTATTTTTATAAAGAATTTCATCTTTCAACTTGTCGTTACTTAATTGTAATTCTTTGATTGATTCCTCTAATTGCAAACTCATTCGGTTAATACTATAACCCAAGTCACCAAGTTCATCATCAGTTGTCACTTCAACTTTTCGTGAAAAATCTAACTTTGATATTTCATCAGCTATTCGGTTAATCTCTAAAATCGGATTGGTAAATCGATAACTTAAAAAATACATCACCGCACCAGAAACAATCATAAAAACAAAACCGATTAAAATTGTGAATGAGTTGAAGATTCTAATACTTTCAGTAATTGAACTAAAGGTAATAGTTAGTACATAAAACACATACTCACCATTACCGATATCATCAGCCACAACTAAACCCAACATCTGATAATATCTTTGGTTATTGTCCATCTGTGAATTCATATCCATGAAGTATGCATCATACTCGCTTGATATTCTAATCTTACTACCATAATTTAATTCTTCATCACTTATTACACCTAGATTGTAATCGATAATAATCTTAGTTAACACTTCTTTAGGAATAGTAAACTCATTCCCATAGGTCCGGGTAAAAATATCAATATCCGGGGCAAAATCATCACTAGGTATGTCTTCTGGTAGGGGTTTATCTTGTTTGAGGATTTGCACACCTAAATTATATTCGCTTTCAATCTGTAAGATTGTTACTGGTAAATCCGGATGTTCAAGATTTAAATCAGCAACTTCTTCAAAAGCATCAACAAGTGCATTTTGACGGTTATTTATATAATATCCACGTAAAAAAGTGTTGTTTAAAACGATTAAAACAACAATAAAACTTAAGATAATTCCATAGGTTAAAAGAAATAATTTTGACCTAATTGTCGATTTCATTTTCGCTATCTAATCGATACCCGATACTTCTTACAGTAGAGATATAATATGAATATTCTCCTAATTTAGCTCTCAATTGTTTAACATGGGTATCTACAGTTCTTAAGTCACCGAAATAATCGTAATTCCAAACTGCATTTAAGATTTTATCTCTTGAAAGAGCTATTCCTTTGTTGTCGATGAAATACCTTAGAAGTTCAAACTCCTTTGGTGTTAGATTAATTAATTCTTCTTTAATAAAAGTTTTTCTTGCGGCTAAATCAATTCTAATAACACCAAAATTAATTTCTTGGTCGTCTCTATTAGTCTTACTTAACAACTTATTAACCCTAGCTACTAATACGCTTGGTGAAAAAGGTTTTGTTACATAGTCATCAGCTCCGAGTTTAAATCCTTTTAATTGATCATACTCATCGCTTCTAGCCGTCAACATAATTACTGGTATTGTCATGTAATCTCTAATTCTTTCCAAGACATACCAACCATCGTATTTAGGCATCATCACATCTAAGATAACTAAGTCAATCTTTTTGCTAGATTCAAACAATAAATCTAAAGCTTCTTCACCATCGTTAGCCTCTAAAACTTTGTAGCCTTCTCGACTTAAAAAATCTGCCAGTAATTTTCTGATTCTAAACTCATCATCAACAACTAAAACATAAAAATTTTTCATATAAGTATCACATCCTTTTTAAAAAGAAAATTCAATAGATTGTCTAAATTTATTGAATTAACTTAATTTTACGCTCAATATATGGTGATTGTGTGATAAAGAATTAAAAAAGGTGCTACAAATGTAACACCTAAGCTTTATCTAATCACGATAATAGTAATAATCAAACTGAGAAGATCTCTTCTTGAAATCAATATTGGATAAGACAGCTCCAATTACATTAGCCTTATTCTCTTTCAATTGTTTAAGACCGAGTTTTGCATGATCTTTTCGAGTTTTATTATAAGCTACTACATAAACCACTCCATCAACTAAAGAACTAATAACCATCGGGTCAGTTACCGTTAATACTGGAGGTGAATCGATAATGATATAATCGTATTCTGCTCGTAATTTTTCAATCAAATCATTTACTTTATGAGATTGAAAAATAACATGGGGAGTATTCAGACGATTTCCCGATAATAATAGATCTATTTTACTTTCATCCTTAATAATCAAGTCTTCAATAGGCTTTTCTTGAGCGATGAAATCATAAAAACCAATGTCATTGGTTTTATGAAAAGCACGATGAATCTTAGGTCTTCTTAGATCAAAATCTAAAACAATAACTTTCTTACCCTTTTCAGCATAAACAGCAGCTAGATTGATTGCTGTAGTTGTTTTTCCGTCTTCAGGAGTCGCTGAGGTAATCTGGATTACTTGGTAAGGTTTATCAATATTGTTCATTCTTATATTAAGTTCTAATTTACGGTATGCTTCTGCTTGTGGAGAATTTGGTGTTTCAATAACTACATTTTTATATTCAAAAACTTCCATCTAGTCCACCAACTTTCTTTCTTTAACTGTGCCTGGAACTGCGGAAATAACTTTCATATTTAAAGTTTTTTCAACTTCTTCTACAGTTTTAAACTTATTGTTGAAGAATTCTTTTATAAATACGATTCCTACTGCAATAATTCCGCCTAAGATAACACTGATAGCCATATAAAGCGTTTTGTTAGGTGATGATGGGTTATTCGGTTCTTCAGCCACATCTAAAACCTTTAATTTATCCTGCAAGAACGGTAAAGAGTTAGTTTCGTCATTAGCAATTTCTATCGCGTTATCTGCTAAAGTTTCAGCAATAGTTTTTGCTAAAACTGGATCAGGATGTTCGACAGAAATATTAATTAATAATATCGAACTAGATGTACTTACAGATATCATGCTTTTAAGTCCACTTCTTGACACATCACTCAACTCAGGAACATCTGCTAAAACACTATCCATAACCTTGTTGGAAAGAATAAACTCACGATAAGTCCCTAATAAATTATTTGCAATTACAATTGCTGATTGTTCATTAGTTCCCGTGGCTTCATAATCCGGTTGAACTATAATTGATGTCTCTGATGTATATTTTGGTGTAACAACCAAAAATGTATAAACAATTCCAATTACAACTACCCACAAAGTCACAATTAAAATCAATGCAATATTATTCCAAAGAATTTTAAATAATTCTTGTAAGCTGATACCAGCTTCTTCCTCTGGATTTACTCTTTCTAAATATTCATCCATACAAACTCTCCTTGTCTAAATCTCATGTTCTTTAATTATTATATAATATGCACTCCAATAAAACAATAAACTAGACCTTAAATTTATTTTATTCCGATAATAATAGCCACAAATCCAAAGACAAAATTATAAATATAAAATGGAGTGAGATTTCCTCTTCTAAATAAAATAAATACCCATTTTAAACCGATGTAAGTAAAGACTACACTGGCTGTAAAAGCAGCGAAATAATATAAATAACTCAAGTAATTAGCACTATCAAAACCTTGAGTAATTAATTCAGGATTAAACTCATATAGTAAAAACTGTTGGAATACAGCACCTAATGAGATTGGTATTAACATCAAAAATGAGAACTTAAGCGCAGAGTCCATTGACAATTTTCTTTTTAAACCTACTGCAGTTGTCGTTCCTAGTCTGCTTAAGCCCGGCATGATTGTTATTACTTGAATTAAACCAATAACAAAGGCATCAGCGTTGGTAAGTTTGGTTTGAACATGATAATTAG
>JBAYQC010000056.1:0-9614 GCA_041677365.1 Candidatus Izemoplasmatales bacterium
AAGTAGTGATAAGCTTAGAATTTTTTTAAATAAATTCATTTTAATCCTCCTTTAATCTTCTAATATATATTATACAACTTTCGGTTTGTTTATTCCACATAAACAACCCGTTTTTTAAAGTTATTCAACTATGATAATTGTACCTGATATTTCAGTTTTTTCTCCTTCTGAATCATAAACTACCATTGAAAAATTAAATTCTCCATCTACAGGTAGTACTTTTAACAAGAAAGTAATTTGTGGATTAACTACATAATTGCCTTCTTCATCGGTTTTTAAATCTCCATATAATTCTTCGTCTTGTTCATCAACAACACCGTCAAAGTTTGCATCATCGCCGTCATCCCATATTTGCAAGAAACTTACCACAATAATATCATCGGTTAAATCAGTGTAATTTCTGTCTTTTCCCCAGATAACTTCGTCCTGATCGTAATCGATAGCGTGAATGCTTTGATTTTCTACTAAATCATTAAGCATTGTATCTGGTGAAAAGTCCGTTCCTTGAGGATGATAATATGTAACCCTATTGATATCGATGACTTCTTCATCGGTTATTTGAACAAATTTTGGTGGTCGATTTCTTTTACTAGGACATCCCATCATCGATATAGCTAGGAGCGAAATTATTGAGGTTAAAACTAATCTTTTAATTTTCATTTTTTCTCTCCCCTCCTTATCCTTTGGTTCCACTTCGACCGATACCGTTCATAATGTATTTACGGAAAGCGAAGAACACGATTAGAAGCGGTACAGTAACTAAAGTACTTGCAGCAATCTGTAAATTATACATTACCCTAGTGTTATCAAGAGTAAATGACGTATCTCTTAGGGCGTTTGAAATTAGCCAATAACTCTTACCTTCTTCACCACCAACACCAGTAATGATTCTTGGCCAAATGTAAGCGTTCCATGAACTGAAAATATTTAAAATTGTAATTGTGAAGATTGTTGGTGAAGCGATTGGAACCATAACTCTCATTAGATATTTAAAATCGCTACAACCATCAACTCTAGCAGCTTTGTAGAGTGATTCTGGTATCTGTTTGAAGTTTTGTCTTAAAAAGAATATATAAGAAATACTTGTCACAAATGGAATAATCATCGCTACGAAGTATTGATTTTGGCCTTCAGGCATTCCCACCCAGCCAAAACCATTTCTACTTACGGTTAGGAAGTTTGTAATGATGTATAATTCGCCAGGAATCATCATTGTCATAATCAAGATTGAAAATAAAACTTCACGTCCCTTAAACTCTATTCTGGCAAAAGCGTAAGCGGCTAAAATAGTTGTAAGGATTGTACCGGCAGTCGAGAATAAAGCAATAATCACTGTGTTTTTGATGTATAAACCGAAGTTCATCTCTGTTAAAACAACTTTATAGTTAACCCAATTCCATCTTGAAATCCCAATAAAGAATTCAGGATCAGCACTTGTAGCTCCGGTAAAGTTTTTTAACGAAGTAAGTACCATCCAATAGAAAGGAATAACAATAATTAAAGCCATTACAACCAAGAATAGATAAGTACCTAATAATCTTAATGTATGAAACAGTGTTTGTGTTCTAATACTCTTTTTTAGAGATTGAGAATACTCATCACTAACCTGTTTTTCTTCAGCTAAAATTCTGCGTTTTTCCTTATAAGCTTCAATTGATCCTTTTATTCCTGAAGGAATACTTTTAAAGAATTCTTTAACGTTATAACCTTTTACAAACTTAATTACTACAAAAGTGTTATAGATTCTTAAAGCTGCACTAATCGGATTAAATGATAAAAGATTAATTAATGCTTGAACAAATTTTCCAGCTGCTACATATGAGTCGATATCATAAATTGTTTTTGTATTGTTCTTCTTGATGTTAATAACCAACATCGGTACAGCTACAATTGAAAATATAACTAATATAGATAAGATGCTGTTCATTTGTGTATGAGTAAATGAACTACCTAAGTATTCATATATCGGAGTCATAAACTCTAAAGTTTCTAAAGCCATTCTTCCATCAACTATCTCTGGTAATTCAAGTAGTTGAAATAAAGAAAAGAACAGGAATAAATAGATTACAATTGCTAGGAAATCGAAGATAAAGGTGATTTTTTCGATCTTTTTTGATTTTTCAAATAGATTTTTATCCATAATTTATCTCCCCTCCTAATAATGTACGCGCTTTTTGCTGACTTGCATTTGCACTAAAGTAAGCAATAAGATAATCGCGAATAAGACTAAAGATGCAGCTGCCGCTACAGATAAACTGCCGGCATTGCTACCATCAATGAATTTATAAATATACATTACGATTGATTCAAGTGTAAAGTCTGCTCCGGCAGGCTTTCCACTAACACCAAAGAGTGCAACGATAGCATTATAGATTTTGAAAGCACCGATAACAGAGGTTACGGTGATATAAAAAATCATTGGCGAAATCAAAGGTACAGTAATTTTAGTAAAGATTCTTCTTCTTGGAGTAGCATCAATTGCTGCAGCTTGATAGTACTGCTTATCAATGCCTTGAATACTGGTTAAGAAAACCATAATCTTGAAAGCTAGAGACGCCCAAATACTGTAAAATATTAGAACAAACATAGCTCGGTTATAAGTTGCCCCAACTTGTACCCAGGAATAATCCTTTGTCACACCAAAAATTTTTAGGAATTGATTTACTAATCCTCCATCAGTCTTAAACATATAAGCAAAGACTAAACCGATAGCAATTGTGTTTGTAACATACGGTAAGAAATAAATGGTTTGAAAGAAACCCTTAAGTGGTTTGATTGAATTTAATGCAACAGCTATAGCTAATGCGATAAAAATTGAAATTGGAACGCTAATAAAAACAATGATAAGCGTATTAATTATCGCACTTGAACCAGTGTTTTGAGAGGGCACAATAAATGATGCATCCGTTAAAACTTTAATAAAGTTACCAAAGATTGTGTAACCAGTGATTGTATTATCGGTTGAGTTGTAGTTTTCATATACTACTAAGGCGAATGAGTTTATAATTGGCCAAAAAGTAAAAATCGCTAGGACAATAAGCGCTGGAGACAAATAGAGTAACGCTTTTATCCAACCAGGAAATTTTCCAGCGGGATTAATATTATGTTTATCTAAAAAGTCAGTAATTTTTCTTTTTACTTTATTAAGACCCCTTCGAATATTCCACAAAAAAGTCTTTATCGCTTTAAATATAAGAGCGAAAAATGCTTTTATTGGATTTAGTACTTTATTCATGATTTAATACCTTTCCAGTTTCTTTTTCAAAGATATAGACCTTGCTAGGTTTGATTATTAACTTAACTTTATCCGCTTTATTGGTCATCGATTCTGAATCAACAAGCGCTCTTACGTTTGTCTCATTAAAATCAAAGTGAATCATCGTGTCTCTACCAACATGGAATACTTCTTTAACGTTAATCTCAAAACCTTGATCATCTACTCTAAAATTTTCAGGTCTCATACCAATAATGTATTCTCCATCAGGAACCTTTGCACTCATAAATTTCTTATCATTTATAAGTAAATTACCTGATTTCACTTCAGCTTCAAAAGTATTAATCGGTGGATTACCCAAGAATTTAGCAACAAAAAGGTTAGCTGGATTATTATACATCTCTTGTGGAGCTGTATATTGTTGTTCAGCACCAAAATCTAAGACTACCATTTTATCAGAAATACTCATCGCTTCTTCTTGGTCATGAGTAACAAAGATTGTTGTAATTCCCGTTTCTCTTTGAATTCTTTTAATTTCTTCACGCATTTGCAGTCTTAAACGAGCATCTAAGTTAGATAATGGTTCATCCAATAATAATACTCTAGGTTTTTTTACTAAAGCTCTTGCAATTGCAACTCTTTGTTGTTGACCACCAGATAGCTGTGAAGGTTTACGGTCTAAAAGTTCGCCAATCCCAACTAAATTAGCCATCTCTTTTACTCTTTCAAATGCTTCGTCTCTAGGTACATCCATATTTTCCAACGGAAAAAGAATATTCTTAAATACCGTCATATGTGGATATAGCGCATAATTTTGAAACACTAATCCAATCCCTCTTTTTTCTGGTGCTAGTTTTGTAACATCATCCTCTCCAAAAAAGATTTTTCCTGATGTCGGTTTAACTAAACCAGAAATCATGAAAAGAGTTGTAGATTTCCCGCATCCAGATGGACCTAACAAAGCAACCAAAGTTCCAGATTCAATAGTTATATCTAGTTTATCAACAGCTTTAGTTTCTTGCCCATTCTTATTTGTGAAAATCTTAGTTAAATTCTCCAATCTTAATTCCATTAATTTTTTCCTCCTAAGTAGTATATAGAAATTTTTTTTATTTTAACTGTATTTTTTCTTTCTAAAGAAAATTAAAAATGTAAATATTACTAACCCGATAAAATATAAAGCCATGTTAAGTAATAATATGCTTCCGTCTAGTTTAATATCATCGTGAATTACCTGTATTCCAATTTTTTCCTCACTTAATAAGTCAATATCTTCATCATCAGGCAATTTGTTATATTCATTGTAAAAATCTTCTAAATCTTTTTTTAAAGTAAATTCAGTCTCTTCAATATTGAAATTACTTTCAGTAATTACTTCACCATATTCTTCAGTTAATTTAATTGTATTAAAAGTAGTTTCAAGGAATAAATCTTTATCTAAGTAAACAATACCTTCGTCATTAACTCCATTAAGTATGTTTAGGAGTTTAAACTGGGTCAAGGAAATATTAGCTTCAGTCTCTCCATCGGTAAGAATAACATTCTTCACTATCGATAGATCTTGATCGGGACTGTAAACAATTAAGTAAAGATAATCATTAACTTCTACGCTTTGATCTTCTAAAATTTCTGTTGTAGCAACTTCGTAACCCCTTATCTGATAACCATCAACATCAATATTGATTATCGGGTCGGTTTTATGATAATCGGGTATTGAAGTATAAAAATAATAAAATTCTGGTAGTTCAGAACTTTCATCAACTAAAGAAGCTCCAAAACTTTCTCGCCAATATTTTTCTTCAATTTGATCGATTGAAAACTTATAAACCCAAAGGAATACTCCTACAACAAAAACTGCATATAACACTCTAGTAAAAACTCTCATTGGTGAACGCCTAAATTATTTTCCTTTGCATATTTTTCGGCATCTTGGAACCAACGATATAAATAACGGTTGTTAAAAATTAGTTCTGACTGATTACTGTAATAATTATATGAAAATCCGTTCTTTACCAAATGATAGTTTAATAGAATTGTTCCTGTTAAGGTTTCTGTATAAATTAAATTATCCGAACTATCAACGATATCAATAGAGATAACATCTTCCCCCAAATCAACCCAGATTAGCCCTAAGTGTCTTGTGTAAGTATCAGTATAGCCAATGTCAGGATCACTTTGAATATAGATAGATTTACTATTTGTTTTAGCGTAGTTTAAAATAAACATTGTATATTCTTTAGCTTCTGGACCCCAAAAATCCTCTACAGGATAAGTTTCTGGTGTGTCAACACCCAAGAATCTTACTCTTTGTTTGCCGGTATATCCTGGTAAAAATGCAGCTGTATCACCATCAGATATATAATCTAAAGTTACCAAATCCATACCGCCAAGTGGATCATCGAAATTTCTAGTGGTATATTCAAAAGAAATTTTTTCTGGAACATCGTAAGGATGAGTTCCTAAGGGATCAATAAAGGTGTTTACATAAGCTGTCCACTCAAAAACATTGAAGTCTCTTGTTCCAGAGGTAACATCTTCGTTACGAACAAATAGTTCATCTCTAAATAAATTATCACGGTTATTAATTGAATAAATCGTATCAATGTAAGTGCCGTTCTTATATGCTATTTGGATTGTATCGTTACCATCAAACATTAAATCAGTCGAAGTTAAATCAGCTAAAGCTAGTAAATCTTCTGAATCTGCATTAGAGTTTACAATAACATAAGTTTCGTTAGAACCAAGATCAATTTCAGGGAGTTCAATTTGATAGTCAATATCATATGAACCCATCGAATAAATCACTAGGCTGTAGTCGTTTAAATCTATGGATGCATCAGTTGGATTATAAAGTTCAATAGCTTGATTATCGAGTCCATCTTCTCCGTCATAATACTTAGATATTAACAAACTGTATTCGGCGTCGGTAAAAGTATTTTGATAAAGTTCAATTTCAACAGCTTCTTCTGGATAAAAATCACCTATCTCAAAGTCTGCATAAGCTTTAAAACTATCTTCTGGAAACTCATCATTAACAACATAAGAAAACTCAAATAAGATTCCTAAGTCTTCAAGAACGTCTTCGATTTCGCCCTTTAACATATTTGTTAGATCCGGTAATTTTTCTGTGTTAAATCCAATGATTACCGTAATTTGATATGATGGTGAAATTTTATCTCCAGCTTCAAAGCCTAAATCATAGCGAGAAAATGTCTGGTCTTCTACTTCATTGTTTGTTTCAATATCAAATGTATATGAGATTCCTCGTGACTGGAGCGCGGCAATCATATCTAATTGACCCATTCCAGTTAAATCCGGTAATACTAAATCTTCAGTTGCGATAATAACAAGAACTAAAGTATCTTGAGATACTTCATCTCCGGCTTGCAAATCATTATCATAACGCAAAAATGTGTTTTCTGTAACAGAAGTATTTGTTTCATAAACTAAATTAAAGTTAACTCCCAAATCTCTTAAAATCGTATTTGCTTCTGTCCTTGTTTTGTTTTCTAGGTTTGGTAATTCAATACTTTGAAGTGTTGTGGCTGTAGTAGAACTTTCAGTCGTAGATTGTGTCGTAATTGTTTCTGTTGTTGTAGTGGAACTATCACCATTACAACCGATAAAAACTACAATTAAAGCGATTATTAAGCTCAACTTTAAAAATTTCCTTATATTCATATGTATAATCCTTTCCGTGTTCAGTAACAATTTTTTCTAGAATAGTTAAAAAAGAAATCCCAGTAATGGCATTTCTTCTCTTTTGTTAGATTAAGTTATTAAATTGAGTAAAAATAGCATTAGGTAAAATGCTATCAAGGTATCCTCGGCTCCATACGAACCAAACTATTACACCTAAAATTGCTAATACTAAAAATAGTTTTACAAACTTTTTAATAAAAACAATCAGGCCAATAATCACAAATATTCCTAAAGCCAATAAGATAACTGCTTGCAGCCAAATAGGAAACGCAGTTAATTTAGTTAATACGTCTGTAATTATCGGTTCTAAAAAATTGTTAATAGATTCCATGATCGCTAAAGTTATGAAATTATTCATACCGCAATCCTCCTATATTTTTGTATCGTGAATATTATTATAACATAATAATAAGATTCTTAAAAACTTTTATTTACAATATCTCAGATTTTTTTTCGATTTTCAATTGCCTTTGAAAGTGTTAAATCATCAGCGTATTCTAAATTGAGACCAACAGGAACTCCATATCCGATTCTAGTGACTAAAATATCAAGGTTTTCAAGAACTCTTTTGATATATAATGCTGTTGTTTCTCCTTCAGGAGTAGATGATGTAGCAATAATAATTTCCTTGACTTTATCATCGGTGATTCGATCCCATAAATTAGACAAATTTAATTCTTCTGGGCCGATACCATTAACCGGAGATAAAGCCCCGTGCAAAACATGATATAGACCGTTAAATTCATTTGACTTCTCAATCGAAAAAACATCTTTAGCGTTTTCAACAACTAAGATTATTGACTGATCTCTTTTGGAGTCTAAACAAATATCACAAATATCAAGATCGGTCAAATTTCCGCATTTAGAACATCTTTTGATATTTGTTTTGGCTTTTTCGATTGATTTCGATATTTCTAAAGCTTCTTCGCTATTCAATTTGTTGATAATATAAAGCGCATACCTTTCAGCGGTTTTTCTTCCAACACCAGGTAATTTAGTCAATTCTTCAACTAAATTCTCCATTGACTTAGGAAACATTTTTAAAATAACCCCGGAATATTTTCGCCTCTAGTAACCGCGCCTAAAGTTTCTTCTAATTCTTTATCGACTTTTCTAAAAGCATCATTTAAAGCCGCAACCAAAAGATCTTGAATCATTTCTAAATCATTCAAATCAACTTCTTCTTTTTTTATGTCAATAGAAACGACTTCTTTAGTACCTTTAACAGCTACCTTTACAACTGACCCTCCGGCTTGTCCATAAAATGTAGACTCGTTGATTTGTTTTTGGATTTTTTTTATTTCATCTTGCATTTGTTTGATTTGTTTTAACATTTGCGGATTAATCATCTTCTTACACCTCTTATTCTTTGATAATTACTTTGTCGCCAAATAAATCGATAGCGTCTTGAATTATTCTTGGTTTGGTTTCTCCGTTTGTTTGTAACTCTTCTTGAGATACATCTTTCAAGCCATCACAAACAATCTTGGATAATTTAATATACTTTTCTCCCATACGATATCTTTCTAAAAACTCAGTTGAGATATCGTTAAATACATTTGTTGGTAAAGCCATATAGTTAATTATTCTATTTAATTTTTTATTTATAATTTTGATTACAGTTTCTTTGTTATAAGGAGTCATCATCGTGTTACAAATCGTTGTACTAGAAAAAGTAATGATTATCTTATCATTAGCGGAAGCTACGACTGTTCCTGTTTCCAAAAGTGTCGCAAGATAATTTGAATCTTCTTCGTTATCAAGTGCTGGAAAATTACTCCATTTGCTTTGCAAGAATAGTTTATCTTGTCGGTCTCCATTATTTAAAACCTCTTCGACAAAACGAATATCATAGGTGTTAGAGGCATCTTTACAAAGGTCTGATTTAATTGTTTCTGAACTATGGGCTTCTTCTTGGTTGTTTTCGCTTTCTTGTTCTACTCTTTCCACTGATAATTCTTCTGATAACTCTTCTTTTTCTAAAGGTTCCTCTTCATCAGTGTTTTCCGATGTTTGTGAATCAAATTTAGAAATCTCTTCTTGGTCGGCTAAAACACTAGGGATTTCTTCAATATTATCTTTAGAGTTATCTTCTGCAAATCCTTGTTCTTGCTTTATTTCTTGATATTCCTTATAACTTGTAGTCTTTTCCTGCGGTTCGGTGAATAGTGTTTCTGTATCATCTATTTCTACTTCATTTTGTTCTTCTTCTGGCTCTTCATCTTTTTTATTAGAAATAATATTTTCGATAATTTCTTTCTTTTCTACTTGATCATATCTTTCGGTGTTCTCTTTAAAGTTCTCAAGTTCTAAGATTCTTTTTTCAATTTCATCGATTGCCGCTAAAACGTTAGAGTTACTATTGTCTTCGCTATCAGAAATTTTTAGGAAAGCTAATTCTAAATGAATTTTTGGATTGTTACTCCAATTTATTTCATTTAACGCTTTATTAAGAACGTCTATTATATAGAAAGCTTTACGATTACTGATATTATTTGCTAAATTTTGAAAGTCTTGGTTAGTAAACAATAAACTTGATTCGTCCACTTTTTTAATATTGGTATACATCAAGGCGTCTCGGAAAAATTCAATAAGATTTAAAGTAATCTTCTTTACTTCCTTACCTTGAGAAATTAAATCATTAAGCAAACTTATAGCTTGAGTTGAATCAAAGTTCAACAATGCTTTAGCAAGATTA
>JBAYQC010000057.1:0-9521 GCA_041677365.1 Candidatus Izemoplasmatales bacterium
ATCCAAAACACTTGATTGCATTCTTAAAAACTATACTCGATGATTTGGGTATTGATAATCTTCTAGATAAATACCTATCCACTAGAAGTATCTATAAAATTCCAGATTGGAAATAGATTTTTAATTTTCCAAATAACTGAAATAACGTTAAGTTATCGCTAACTCAACGTTATTTTTTATTTAAACAAATCTTCTAAAGTAACTAGATCATAATTTTTATCTAATATTAGATCATGATAGCCATTTTTTGAAAAAGCACCATACTTATTTGCATCTAAATATCTACCTTTTTCAATTAGCTGATTCATAATGCTTTCTCCAATGATGCTATTTGTCCATTTACATTCATATATATGAATATGCTTCTTCGTTTGAACACACAAATCTATTTCAACGTCTGTTTTAGTTAATCTATCGTTATACCAATATCTCCCAATATTCATGATAGGTTCATGATTTCTTGATTTATACTTTCTAACCAAAAATTGCTCACCAATCTTTTCGAATCGTAAAGATACAAATTGCTCCAAATCATCTTTGATAAATGTGTCATAAAAATCGTCACTACTCATCAGTACTCTTGCAGCTTGATTATTCCATACAAAGTGATAATGAAAGGCAATAAAATTATTTTTTATACGATATAAATGATTCTTTGAATTTGGTTTTTCTAAGAACTTATATTCCTTTTCTATAATTTCTAATTCCATCAATTTTTTAACATATTTTGATGTTTTTGCGGTATCTTGAATTCTTGATTTTAAATCAATTTCTGATAATTTAGTACTACCACTATGGATCGCTTGAAGGACACTTTGATACTCTTGAATACTTCTGAGTTCTGTATGTAATAACATATTTACCTCATTAGAAAACCTAGCATTTTCATTCGTAATTAGTCGCTTTATATTTTCTTCAATCGATAAGCCATCATCTATTTGTGATAAATAATAAGGCAAGCCTCCAAAAATAGCATATGCTCGTACTTTATCTTCTGGTTTAAATTTTGGATAATATAAGCTGCTTTCAAGATAATCGCATTCTTTTAAATGATATGAAAATGTTTGTCTATTAAAAAGTGGTTTACTTACTGAAAAGTGATTGTTAAACATCCCAATCTCACTACCAGAAATGATAAACTTAATTGATGTCATTTCTTTATAAGTGTCAATCAATCCTTGAAGCACAGATTCAATAGAGACTTCTACTTCTGTAAGATATGAAAACTCATCTAATATGACAATTAATTGATCTTCTTTAAAAATAGCTTCAAAGAAATCACGAAATGAATCATAGGTTATCTGACCAACACCAAGTAATTCCCCATATCTTTTACTAAACAAATCTAAATTAGTCTTGGCATTTGCTTGTTGAGCTAGTAAGTATAATGATTTTCTATCTTTTATAGACTCTTTTAACAAGGTCGTCTTACCAACCCTTCTTCTTCCGTGAATGACACCAAATTCAAATGTACTCGAATTGTAGTAATCACTTAACATCTTTAATTCTTTCTCTCTACCTAAAAACATAAAATCACTCCTATTTATAGTGAATTGTGTTTCACTGAATTATGTTTCACTAATATAATATCACAAAGTTCTATATTTGTAAAGTTCCGTTTTTATTGAAACAAGAAGTCAACTTCTACGCTATAAAAAAACATTATATATCATTGTAAATCATTAAGAAACAGAGTGAATATTTGACATCTTAACAAAGCCATTTCATAGCCACATAAATGCGTTTCATAAGGACAGACAGTTGTAAATGATGGGGTCGTGTGCCTAAAAACACTTTATCACCATTTTCAATTTAGACGCCATTATCTTTCTTTATAAAGATTTATATGCGATATAAAAAATAATAAATAAATAATTATTAATCTATATAAACATAAAAGTTAGGTTTTCATAGTAAATGTCTTTGCATTTTTCTTGTCTAAAATATTATATTCAATAATTTGTTTTAACAAATCATAATCTATATTATCAGTATATTTTATCTTGAAGAGCATTTTTGTTACTTGATATCCTCGCTCTATTATCAATGTTTTAAATTTATCCATAGCTTTCAATTCAGGAGCAACTGAAACATGGTTTTTACTTAAACTGAAAGCGATGATAAATGTTCCGTGATCCATAAACATCGGCTGATTCCATTTGATGCTCTTCTCTAAGTTGGGAAAATTTCTTTCAATGTACAACAACATCTTTTCCAAAAATACCCTTTTGTCTTTAGAAGTGATTTTCTCAAGGAATTCTTTAAATTCTTTCATCTTTTAAATCCTCCTTAACAAGCTTTAAAGGATTTCATTTTTTATTATCGCTAAACTTTTTTCGTTTCTAGCGATAAATAAATTCTCATCACCAATTTTATATGGAAGACCTCGTTCATTTACCAATATACACCCAGATTCTTTCGCTAGTAAAACTCCTGGTAATAAATCCCAGAGATTGGTAATGTTGGTATAACAGATGTCAAAAGCACCTTCAGACATTTTTGCTAGTTCTAAACCTATAGTTCCAAGTATTCTTATCTTATACATTTGCTTAATACTTAAATCAATTAATCGATGATAATATTCTTTGTTTTTACGCTTTTGCGTTAAACCTACAAGTAATACCATAAAGGTCAAATCCTTTTTATGATTCGCAAAGTATCTTTCTTCATTTAAATAAGCACCATAACCCTTTATAGCATAATAAGTGCTATTAAGTTTTGGTGCATACATGTAGGCTAAAACTGTTTCATTATCTTCATAGAGCGCAATTTGAATAACAAACAGTTCTAGATTAGCTGCGTAATTACTGGTACCATCAATTGGGTCAATTACCCAAGTTCTGTTTTGTAAAGCAGCTTTATTATGCCCTTCTTCAGTGTGAAAATGATCATTTGGGAAAACCTTCTTGATTTCCTCTATTAGTCTTCTTTCAATATATAAATCATTTGAAGTAACTAAATCTTGTGTTGATTTAAAATTTGTTTCCATATTCAAATTTAAAGTTTCTGCGTAAATCTTTTTGGTTATTTCCTTTAACAGATTAAGTTCTAATTTATAGTTCATGATTATTCACTTCCTTTATGTTTATCCATTTTTAATTATATCATAGATATACTAGTAAATAATAAAACCTCGCTTAAATCTGCGAGGCTTTATTAAGTTAAAAGTTTAAACATGAGCTATTATAAAATCTACTAATAATTGCATACAACAAAACTTATAGATTATAAAGACGATTAGTCTCTTTGTTCTAACTAAAGATTTATATTAAGAATCTATTTCAATTTTTCATCATATACTTCATTTATGATTTCTATGATTTTTTCCTTCGACAAACCAAAAGACTTTATAGAGACAATAGCTTCAGCCATAACGGCTTTAATTGTTTGTAGTTTCTTTTCATCTAAGTCACCTTGAGTATACTCTTTTACATAAGAACCTTTTCCTTGAACTGTATAGATTAAACCTTTATTTTCAAGCATTTCCCAAGTTTTCTTTATCGTAATAATACTTACCCTTAATTCTTTAGCAGCTGTCCTTATTGATGGTAATAGCTGATTAGGTTTTAAGTCACCATTCATAATTTGAGAGGATAATTGTTCATAAATTTGCTGATATATTGGTGTTTGAGAAGTGTTTCTTACGACAATGTTTTTCATAAATCAATCTCTACAATTCGCTTTTGAGAGATCTTTAATGCTAGATAGCTTAAAAATACACCAAGTAATGCACTAACAATAAAGACTATGATTTGAATACTTATTTTACCCTCAAATATATCACGCATAAACTGATATTTCGTAACCCCAAACTCAAAGACAAAGCCGTAAATAAGGGTAGTTACTGAAGCTAAAATCAGTGGTTTACCAAAAAAATGTGCTGTTTTAAAATATGCTGGTAAAAAGCTGATATTAAACACACCAAACAACAAAATACCTATACCGAAGAAACTCAAATTGATATCAAAAAAGAAATTCCATGAACCATAAATCCATATGTGAACCAGTCCAAATATAACTGCAAGTCCGATATGTAATCCTTCCAAAATAAAGATTGATAATACCTTTGATGTTGCTATATCTTTTCTCTTTATCGGGAGTGCTGATAATAATTTATAATCACCTTGTTGTAAATATGCACCGTATATTTGTGGGACAGTAATCCAAAAAAAGTAATAAAAAACTAACAAGAATATCCAATTTGGGATAAACAGTAATCCACTCAAAAATAACGGTAATATGTAAAAGAATTTATTGATTGATAATCCTAATTCTTTGTAAACTAAGTTTTTCATAGTATAGCTCCTCTATTTGATGAATAAAATATCATAATGTCATCTAGTGTTGGTTGACCAATTTTCGCAGTATCGGTTTTTAAACAATCTGATGTCATTATTAATCCATTAAAACCAAAAGCGTGAACCTTATATGATATTAACCGACTTTTCATCTGCTCTAGTTCACTTTCTGAACCAGTTACATATCTATAAGCATCAATTAGATCATCTTTTGAACAGGACTCTATAATTCTCCCATCTTTAATAAACGTTATATAATCAGCACATTTTTCTAAGTCGCTTGTTATATGAGTTGAAAATAAAATGGTTGTATCTTCATTCTCAATAATTGTTTGGAAAAGCTCAAGCAAATTATCTCTAGCAACTGGATCAAGTCCTGAGGTTGGCTCATCTAAAATTAATAATTCTGCATGATGAGATAAAGCTAAGGTAATTAAATATTTAAGTTGCATACCCTTAGATAATTCATCAATTTTTTTATTCGAATCTAAGTTGAACTGAGATAGATAAGATTGATATATAGGCTCATCCCAATCCTTATAGAAACGCTTATAATATTTAGTGATTTCTTTTATCGTTTTCTTAGGATAAAAAATATCACCGGAAACATAACCGATTTTAGTCTTAATTTCAACTTCATTTAAATCTATATCTTTACCTAAAATTTTTATTTGACCTTCATCCCTCTTGCTGATGTTTAACATAGTTTTTATAGTCGTTGTTTTCCCCGCGCCATTTTCACCAATGAAACCCATAATATAGCCTTTGGGAATTGAAAGGTTTATATTATCTAATGTGAAGGTTTTATACTTCTTCGTTAAATTTTTTATTTCAATACTGTTCATTCTGTACCCCCCTGTGTATATCGTACATACACAGTATACACAAGCTACTTTTCTTTGTCAAGTATTAACTCTTATTAATTTTAAAATGTTACTTATTAAATTAAGAATCGTTCAAAAAAACGACGAACACTTTGTCTGCACAAGTTAGTGTTACAATTTTTGCATAGCAGTTGTAAATGATTGGATTAATTAAAAGCCTTTTATAATAAAACGAACCCTTAAAATTATCTACTTTTTAAGGGTTCATAATAATATATGGATTTATGTAATATTTGAAATTTGTTAGGGTCTTAAACTAATCGTGATATTACCAACTTCACTACTAAACGGCAAGATCAATGTATATGTTTGTCCTACAACAAGGTTCTTAATTGTAACATGGTAATGATCATCTCTGGCGTTGTGATAGTAATAATTGCCTTTTTTAAAATGATCGTTTCCAAGATGATCTTTTACGATCCATTTAGAAGTATACGCTGAAGTTCTAATCTCTAATTGAGTTGACTCAGCTACAAATGTATAAGTCTTTTGTTCTTTTGCCGTATATAAGTAATCATTGATTCTTAATTTATGAACTCCTTCAGAAAAAACAATATTATTGGAATTTGGTCGATAGATTCTGAATTCGAACTCCCCCAAGTTATCTCCTTGTTCTAACCTAATCTGATATGTCATTCCCGAAACCAAAGTAGCTTTAATGGAAGTTTCTTTTTTAGAGTAACTTGGTTGATAGATTGTATTACCGTTGCTGTCAGTAATCTGCCAAATAGCATCAAGTGAACTCGTAAACGAGAACTCACCGGATCTGTTAGGCGTATATTGATAGATATTATGCTGATCTTTATAACGGAAATTATCTTGGATAATTACCGTTGAAGATGATGCGGTTGTGGGGATTTCATATCTTCCATTGGGAGCGTAAACATCAACTTCATAGGTGCCATTAACTCCGCCATGTGTAAGCTTGATTTCATAGGTTTTATTATAATCCAATTCGATAACCAATAAATCGTCTTTGTTTGTAATTCCCAGTGGATCATCATAAATAACATTGCCTAATAAATCGGTTATTTTCCAATGAACATCGTAATTTGAAACAAAACGATATTCGGTTTTTCCCATTTCTTGGTTGTTCGCAGATTTGGTTGTCAGAGTGAAACTTTCGTTAGCACCTCTTTCCATTAAATTTGCTGTCCAAGAAGCAATTGTCTCTTGTGATGGTTGAATCACTTCCCCATAAAACACTTCATCTTGACTCATATTTAAAGTCTCTTCATCAGTAAATTCACCGTTATACCAAACCGGTGGATCCGTCTCAAATAAACTACATGAAACCAAAGCAAAAGCTAAACAAATAACGCTAAACATAAGAAAAACTTTTTTCATTTCATCACCCTCCAATTAATTCACTGACCATATTTTATTAAATTCTAATCGGTTTTTCAATAGAATAATTAATAAAAACAAAATATTATTGTATAAGTATTTACTGATTATAACCCCCAAATGAAAAAAGCTTATCAATTTCGATAAGCCTAGAAAAGTAGGGTTTGTTATAAGAGATTATTTTGGATAAATTTTACTACTTCATTTAACATGTTTTCTGTAGATGTATGTTCAACATCATATTCTTGATAAGTGGTTTTTAGTTTTAAACTTAACTCTTTTGCATAATCCATTGGGACAATAAGGTCTTTTAAGCCTACAGACATATAGATTGCTTTATTCTTTAACCTTTCATAATTGATCAGAGGATCTAAACACTTATACTTGTTGAGTCTTTCCTTAAAACCATCATCTTTGGCGAACTTATATACTTTTTGTTTGTACTGATAAAATTTGACAAATGAAGGTGAACCAACAATACTTACCACCACTTCAACTTTATCAAAGATACTCGCAAGATAAAAGGCGATAGCTCCACCCATGGACACACCCATTACTCCAAGTTTTTGATTGCCACTAATCTTATTTGATTTAATTAAATAATCATATAACTCAATCGCTTCATGAGCGGTGATGATTTCTGTATCGACAATTAATTTTTGTTTTTCTTGATTGCTCAAAGCTTTATACTCTTCACTCATGCGTTCGCCATGTTCAAAAGCGTCCATTATTAGGACAACATAACCTAATTTCACTAGAGCTAATCGGTTGTCATCAACTGAAGATTCTTTATTACCACCAAAGCCATGAAAGAAGAAAATCACTGGTTTATTAACTGTGGTCTCAGAATAAAGAATTCTATAGGTTATATTTTCGTATTTTTCATCAACTATTTTTATATCCACAAAACTAAATCTCCTTTTTAAAAAAATCTAAATAATGTTTACCAAAGCATAAGTCAAGTTACCTTCAACAAGGTATCTTGACTCAGAATTAACCATGAGAAAATCGCCTTGCTTTACTTTTTCAAAGTCAAAAGTGCCTGAACCAGAAATCACATATATATAATCTCCAAACTTATCTGCAGACTTTTCTGACGTACCATTATTACTAAGGATTTTAAAATCAAAGTATTCCTTCACATGTTTAGTTTCAAGTGGAGAATCAGGAGCTTTAATAACTGCCAAAGAATCCTCTATATGCAGGTCTCTTAGTTTGCCATTATCAAGACGATTATAGTCATATAATCTATAGGTTATATCGCTGGATTGTGAGATTTCCAATAATGTTGTATCCCTACAAATAGCATGAACTTTGCCAGCTGGTATATAGAAGTAATCACCGATGTTTATTTTAAACTTATTGAGCAATTGATCATAGTTTTCGTTCTTCACTAAACATCTTAACTCTTCCTCGTTTTTAGCTTTATGACCAATAATTATCTCTGTAGTTTCATCTGCTTCTAAGATATACCAACACTCAGCTTTTCCTAATGAATTTTCTTTTTCCCTGGCATATTCATTTTCTGGATGAACTTGAATACTCAAATCTTTTTTAGCATCAATCACCTTAAAAAGTACCGGAAATTCTTCTGAATTATAATTCCCAAATAAAGCTTTATTAGAATTATATAATTCTCTTAGGGTTAAACCTTTAAACTCAGTATTAATAATTTTATTACTGGCAGATTTATGAGCGCTTATCCCCCAAATTTCACCGATCTTATCTTTGTCAATACTATAAACTTTACCTAACTTATCTCCTCCCCAAACTTTTTTAAAAGCCAGGGGTTCAAATTTTAATATCATTTACTTATTCCTCCTACTTCAATTCTAATTCTAAATGGCAAAAGTGGTAAATCATTTGTTGTATAAATAAAATGATTAGGATAATGCTCATAAGCATATCTAATCTCAACGATATCACGGGTGATATCGATATGAATATCATTTCCAATGATTTTATAATCATTTAACTCAACTAATTTTCCTACAGTATTAATCCCAGCAAAATAACCTGAAGACTTCTTTACTAAGGGTAAGGGGTTGTTCTTCGTTTTTATAATAACACTATCACCGGTAAATATATAGTATTTAAACTCAGGTGATAAGGAATTTTCTTGATCATAATATAAATATTCTTTGATTACATTAGAAATTCTTTTAGCTAGAACTGATTTATCTTTTGGATGAATATTATCTCTTTCTCCTAAATCACTAGCACTTACTAAATACTGTTTCTTTGCTAAATCTTGAAATGCTAGTTGTTGATCTTTTAAAATAGCCACTGCTAGTTCATCTACATCAAGATAATTATACCCAGCTAATTGGATGATTATTACCGGAAAATAATTATCAAATTTTTCACGATAGCTTTTAGCCATTGCTTCTAAGGCATTAAGATAAATATGGTAAAGCAATTTATCACTTTCACCTTGATAGTAAACAAAAGCTTTAAAACTATATGGAATAAGTTCTTTGACCATTACATCAAATAAACCGCCTGGGCGGTTTTGATTTAAGGGGCCCATTGGTAAAAATGGATTAGGGATTTCGTTAAAGGCCCGGTTATGGGCTTCTTTTGAATCTAAACCCTTTGACGCTCCGTCGTTAATTATATCATAAAATTTCAACAATAAAGGTAGTTGTTTCTTAAAGTTAACTTGATAATCTTCAAAACTTTTAAACTTATTATATTCAAAGTTATAAGCAGCTATCACTTCGTTAAATATTGGATTTTGTCTAATTACTTCTTCTTCAATCCAAGTAAAGATTGTTGTATCTCCCATATTACAAGAAATTATCCCTATCGGGATATCTTTTGTTTCTATTAGATCCTTAGCCATTAGATAAGCGAGTGCTGAAAAGTATTTGATATTATCTGCTTTAGCTAATTTCCAAGCATAATGTTTTTGATAGAGATTAGGAAAATCTACTTCAGCGTTTTTGTATGGTAGTTTTGGTACTTCAAAAAAACGTAGGTTATCATATTC
>JBAYQC010000058.1:0-9271 GCA_041677365.1 Candidatus Izemoplasmatales bacterium
CATACAGCCCCTTCTACTCATGAGATAATTTTGAATAATCTTACAAAATCTGCGATGTATAGTGGGTTAGTAGAAGGAATCGGTCCAAGATATTGTCCATCAATTGAAGATAAATTAGTTAGGTTTAGCGATAAACCTAGACATCAGTTATTCATCGAACCAGAATCAAGAACAATTGATGAGGTATATCTTCAAGGTTTTTCGACATCAATGCCGCATGAAGTCCAAGAAAAAATGGTTAAATCCCTACCAGGATTAGAAAATGCAGTAATTGCCAAATACGCTTATGCAATCGAATATGACGCTATTGATTCGAGAGATCTTTGGCCTTCATTAGAATCAAAAATAGTTAATAATCTCTTCTTTGCTGGGCAAGTAAATGGTACAAGTGGATATGAAGAAGCTGCCGGACAAGGATTAATAGCGGGGATTAACGCTCATTTGAAACTTGATAATTCTGAACCTTTGATTTTAAGAAGAGATGAAGCATATATCGGTGTTTTAATTGATGATTTAGTAACAAAAGGCACTAGCGAGCCTTATAGAATGCTGACTTCAAGAGCTGAATTTAGATTGCTATTAAGACACGATAATGCTGATTTAAGACTCACAGACTACGGCAAGAAAATCGGCTTAATATCGGAAGAAAGATATCAAAAATTTAAAGAAAAGAAATTGAGTATCAATTCAGAAATTGAATATTTTAATCAAACCGAAATTACACCAACGAAGGAAATAACAAACTATTTCAATGAAAAAAATCTACCTGCACCTAAGGGAAAAACCAGCTTAGCTGAACTACTGAGAAGACCTGAGATTTCTTATCAAGATATTGAAGTACTAACAGGTAGAACCTTAGACTTAGATCCAGAAATTAAAGAACAGGTAGAAATAAACATTAAATACCAAGGATATATTGAAAAAAGCATTAAAGAAGCCAAGAAATTAGAAAAAGAATCAAACATTAAAATTCCTAAGGATATCGATTATAATAAAGTAACCAATTTAGCATTGGAGGCTAGGGCTAAGCTAAATAAAATCAAGCCAATAACAATATCTCAAGCATCAAGAATATCTGGGGTTAATCCCGCAGATATTCAGATGTTATTAATTTACTTAAGAAGCAATGAAACATAAGTTTCACATTATTGGTTACATATTGATTTTGTTTGTGATAGAATAAAAAAGAATATGAGGGAAGAAATGAAAAATCTATATTTAAAATTTGATACAGAATTATTCGATTCTCTAAAAACGCCAAGTTTCAAACACTATTTTGAAAAATTGATTGAAGTTAATAAAGTCATGAATCTAACTAATATTACTGAAGAAAATGAAGTCTATTTAAAACATTTTTATGATTCGGTAATCTTAACAAAAATAATATCTTTAGATAATCATTCAATTCTCGATATTGGAGCTGGCGCAGGTTTTCCTTCAATTCCGATTAAACTCTTAAATAACCAACTTAAAATAACCATTGTTGATGGATTAAATAAACGCATTAATTTCTTAAAACAGTTAACTGAAGAATTAAACCTTTCTAACATAAATTTAATTCATGGACGAGCTGAAGAATTAGATCAAAGAGAAGGTTTTGATCTTGTGAGCGCAAGAGCAGTAGCTAAATTAAACATCTTGTTAGAACTAGCCATACCGAGTGTAAAAATTAACGGATACTTCATCGCCTACAAATCGATTAATTATAAAGAAGAACTAAACTCTAGTCAAAATGCTATAAGCACATTAGGCTGCTCACTTGAACAAATTGTCGCGTATGAAATTGATCAAGATTTAACTCATGTATTACTAATTTTTAAAAAGACCAAAAAAACACCTAAACAATACCCTAGATGTTTTGCTAAAATAAAAAAAGCACCTCTATAATGAGGGAGGAAGATTTAAATTTTGGAAAAAATTAACAAAGCTTTTCCAGAAACTAAATATTATCGAGAATATCTTGAGTTTAAACATTTAAAAGGTCAAAATCAACTTGTAGCTTTTATGGTATTGTTGATGATGATTTTAACAGTTTCATATATGTTTATTGCAAAATACCAACTTATTCCGATTATTAGTTTTGGCTTAGGATTTTTGCTTATCCTAATATTTAACTATGCTTTAACCGCTTATTCACAAGAACATTATTATTATCTTAAACTAAATAAATATATTACATCAGTAGGCCTTTTTACTTTAGTGTTAGCGATGATTATCTACCTAAAGTCACCTTCGTTAATTCCCCTGTTTTTCGTTGTTTATGCGATATCTTCAATATATAAAGATATAAGAATTTTACTAATAGTATCGATTTATTTTTTGTTTTCTTCAATCATGTTATTGATTAATTTTCAGTATATTTTTAATTTTGAAGCGACAATTATCGTAAAAGATTTAACAATTGGTTTTTTTGTAATTTTATTTCTAATTATCTTATTGTTATCAAGTTATATAATTGTAAAAGAAAAAACATTTTTTTATCAAAATATTGCCTTAGCTAAAGAAAAAGAATATCGAAGTTTAGAACTATTGCTTAATCTTCAAGAAAAAGGTAAACCAAGGATTATTCATAATCATGATTATTATGAAAAAACAAAGAAGTTTTTGAAAGAATTCAGCGAGAATAACAATATTAAAGATTTGTTTACCGAAAAGTTAATAATCTTGCAAAAATTAGAAAATAATCAAAACAAAGAAGCTATCCTTTCAGAACATCAGAGTTTTGATTTAGATGATTTAGATAGACTTGAAAATTTGTTATTACATAAAAACTCTTATCTACAAAAACTTATTCTAAAACTTAAACATTCACAAACCGCTAAGTTTAAGACTAAAGAGATTTTTTCCGCAACTCATTTTCAAAGCTTTAATAAACAAAATGATTATATTGAAACTAAAATATTATGTTTTGTAGTTTATTATGCCGCATTAAGAAAAGGTTTCTTGGGTTTGAAACCAATAAACGCTGATTCGGTATATGATATTCTTTCTAATTCTGAGTTCAGTTATTTAATCGATTCGCGAGTTTTAAAGATTTATGAAGAAAACTCAGAAGTTTTTGAACAAATTGTCAAAGAAGTCTATCAAGAGGTGAACGAAAATGATTAAGTTCATCAAAAAGATTATTAACTCTGAATTTCTTCCTGTAAGTGAAGTTCGGAAACTGAAAGTTTATCTTGTAATGTTATTTTTGTTTGTTATTACTTTGGTAACTATACCAATATCCTTTATTTTTGAGTATAGTTTACCGGTTAGAATAATTGCTTTAGCAATATTCATTCTAACTTACTCTCTATCATTTATTTTAGTTAAACTAAATAAATTCTTTACAGCAATTCAACTTACAATTATTTACTCAATCGCTTTAACCATTTTTTACACCAGAGGAATCAGTAGTTTCTACGCTTATATTTTCTTTTTTATAACGCTAACAATCATTGTTTTTTACCAAGAAATCTATTCTTATTTTGTTTATGGGACGCTAACCTTAGTCTTGGGTATATTATATACTTTATCTTCTTCCGAGGGCTTAGTGGTTATCAATGATATTAGAGGTTCGATATATATTTATATTGCGGCTTTAGCACTTTATTATTTAGTTAGTTTCTTGCAAATTATCAATAATGAAAAACTATATACAGATTTGAATCTTGAATGGGTAAAACTGAATCATGTAAACAAAAACTATCAAGAAGATATATTGTTTTATTTAGAAGAAATGCGAATAGATCAAAACAAAACTAATTTATATGAAGATTTAGAGTTTCAAAAAGCTGTTGTCGAAATCTCTAAATTTGTTGCACAACAAATTTTAAAAGATGGTAAAGAAATCGTTAATATTGTTGATTTATATGTATATATTCATGAGAAAGGGTTAGACGCAATTTTAAATAATAAGGAAGTTAGTATTGCCTTAAAAAGGAATGCTAATATGTTAGGGAAGTATCTTTTAAACGAAAATTCCGATATGTTATCCTTGTTAATAAGTTTTTATCTTACTCAACAACCCACCGATAAGTACGATAAAGATCGTTATAATTATCGTTTAAATCAAATAACCGAACACATAGATGAACAATTCTTGGCTTTTGCTTTAATTTATTTTTATTTAGACAATGAAATAAACTACGGTTTTAGATGGAATAACCAATCAAAATTGACCAAAGTAGAAGATATCTTTTTAAACCATGACTTATCAAAATATTTTTCTAGCGAACTAATAACATTCTATTTGGAAAATCAAAGTTTATTTGAAAAATATGCAAAAAACAACTAAGGAGGAATAAATGGCTTTAGTACTATCAATAGCTAACCAAAAAGGTGGCGTAGGTAAGACCACAACCGCAATTAATTTAGCTAGTTCGCTAGCGGAACTAAATAAAAAAATTCTTTTAATTGATTTAGATTATCAAGCAAACGCAACTACATGCATGGGCATTAATCGAGGCAGTTTTAAAAAGAGTGTTTTTGACTGCTTTAAAAGAGAAGCTAGTTTTAGTGATGTTTTAATCAAAACTGCAAATCCATTAATCGATGTTTTGCCAGCTAAAACTATGGTCGAAGGTGTAGATGAAAAAATAATTCAAGATTCTAACCGAGATTTTATTTTGTATGAGTTACTAATGAATGAAAAGGCTGATTATGACTATATACTGATAGATTGTCCCCCTTCTTTAGGCTATATAACCATAAACGCACTTATGGCCTCTGATGGAGTTATTGTGCCGGTTCAATGTGAATTTTTAGCGATGGATGGGTTAACCCAATTATTAAATACTGTAAGACTGGTTCAAACGAAGAAAAAAGTTAATCAAGAAACTTTGACCATCTTTGGGGTTTTGTTGACAATGTTAGATAACCGCGTTAACTCAGGCTTTCAAATCGTTAATGAAATTAAAACCTATTTCAAAGAAAAAGTATTCCAGACTATAATTCCTAGGAATATAACTTGTTCAAACGCTACATTCTATGGCGTACCTGTAACTGTTTATTCTCCCAAAAGCAAATCTTCACTTAGCTACAAAAAATTAGCGAAGGAGGTAATTTCTCGAAAATGAGTAAGGATCCCTTATTAAAAAGAAGTCTAGAAGATTTATTAAAAGAAAATCAAATCGATGATTTGGAAAAAGAGGAAGTTATTGATGTAACTTTAGATGAGATTTCCCCAAACCCATTTCAACCACGTCGTCATTTCGATGAAAAAGCTTTAAACGAACTAGCCGACTCAATTAGAATGAATGGAGTTTTACAACCGGTTATATTAAAAAAGGTAGCTAATGGCTATTTATTGGTAGCGGGTGAAAGACGGTGTAAAGCATCTAAGATAGCGGGTTTCAAGACGGTTCCTGCGATTGTCAGAGATTATAATAATCAATATTTAGCTGAACTTGCTCTACTTGAAAATATTCAAAGAGAAGATTTATCAATTGTTGAGGAAGCGGAAGCCTATCAAAACGCAATAAAATCTTTGAATCTCACACATCTTGAACTAGCAAGAAAAATTGGTAAAAGTCGTTCTTATGTTTCAAATGCATTAGGAATTTTATCTCTTCCAGCAGATGTAATAGATGAAATAAATCAAGGAAATATTTCTATGGGACACGCTAGAAGTTTGAGTAAATTAAAAGATGTCAATCGGATAAAGAAGATTTCTAGCATGATTATTGCAGAACATTTAACTGTAAGAGATATCGAAGCGATGGTTAAAAAAGAAAAAAAGAAAAAAGAAATTAAACGTAAAGTTATTAATCCAAATTTGCATTCGGAGTTAACCGAATTAAAAGATAAATTAAACAACGGATTAAAACTTAAAGAACCAGTAAAAATTAATAGCAACAGAATTGTTATCACCATCCAAGACTTAAAAGAAATACAGGATTTAAAAAAGTTATTGAGGAGTGATGAAGATGTATGAGGAAATTAAAGAAGGAAGTATTTTAGTTTTAAAAAAAGGTCATCCTTGCGGTGAAAATAAATGGGAGATTATAAGTTTTGGAACTATCTGTAAAATAAAGTGCCTCGGCTGTAACAGGATTGTTTTAATTGATAGGACAGATTTAAAAAAGCGAATTAAGAAGGTATTAAAATGAAGAAATTACTCGAAGAAATAATTAAATTTAGAGACGAAAGAGGTTGGAGAAACCATGATACGCCTCAAGCTTTAGCTAAGTCAATTATCATCGAAGCAGCGGAATTGTTAGAAAACTACCAATGGGAAGATACTTCTCCTAATTTAGAAAATGTTGAAGAAGAACTAGCAGATGTATTAATCTATTCTTTAGCTATGTGTTCTGACTTAGGATTAGATCCAGAAAAAATAATTAGAAATAAACTGGTAAAAAACGAAGTTAAATACCCGAAAATAAAATAAATTCGAATTATATTTTTTTCTATCCATAAATCATAATTGTCTTAATCTGGCGATATTGAGTTTTTTTTAAAAAACGGGAAAATAATAATTGACAAATACTATGATAAATAGTAAAATATAATTCGCATTGCGATGAGATACAAGGGGCCTATAGCTCAGGTGGTTAGAGCGCACGCCTGATAAGCGTGAGGTCGGTGGTTCAAGTCCACTTAGGCCCACCATTCTCTTGGGGTATTAGCTCAGCTGGGAGAGCGCCTGCCTTGCAAGCAGGAGGTCAGCGGTTCGATCCCGCTATACTCCACCATTTTTTGTAATTACGGCGGTGTAGCTCAACTGGCTAGAGCGTACGGTTCATACCCGTGAGGTTGAGAGTTCAAGTCTCTCCGCCGCTACCAAATAATGGACCCATAGCTCAGTTGGTTAGAGCTATCGGCTCATAACCGATCGGTCGTAGGTTCGAGTCCTACTGGGTCCACCACTTCTTATAAATAAACGGAGAAATACCCAAGCCCGGCTGAAGGGATCGGTCTTGAAAACCGACAGGGCGTGAGAGCGCCGCGGGGGTTCGAATCCCTCTTTCTCCGCCATTTATGTCAGGATAGCTTAATGGTAAAGCGTATATTATAATAAATAGGTTCGATTCCTATAATTGACACCAAATAGACTCTGGTCGATTCAATTTAATCTTGACCCGCTAGCTCAGTTGGTAGAGCATTTGACTTTTAATCAAAGGGTCAGGCGTTCGAATCGCCTGCGGGTCACCACTTATGCCCGAGTGGCGAAATAGGTAGACGCGTTGGACTTAAAATCCAATGTCAGCAATGACGTGCCGGTTCAAGTCCGGCCTCGGGTACCACTAAGAGGGGTATTAGCTCAGCTGGGAGAGCGCCTGCCTTGCAAGCAGGAGGTCAGCGGTTCGATCCCGCTATACTCCACCAAATAAATTACCGTTGACAAACATTTAAGTCTTTGATATCATATAATAGCGAATTAAACACCGCGGGGTGGAGCAGTCTGGTAGCTCGTTGGGCTCATAACCCAGAGGTCGGAGGTTCAAATCCTCCCCCCGCAACCAATTTAATAACTAGGTCCGGTGGTGTAGTGGTTAACATGCCAGTCTGTCACACTGGAGATCGCGGGTTCAATTCCCGTCCGGACCGCCATTTTATGGTTCGGTAGCTCAGTTGGTAGAGCAATGGACTGAAAATCCATGTGTCGCCAGTTCAATTCTGGCCCGAACCACCATCAAGAACGCAATATAGCCATCTAAGGGTGGCTTTTTTTGTTGTTTTACCCCTGGAAGTCCATGTGTCGTTTGCGATTTTGTAATTTTTAATATTAATCAAATTATTCAACATAATTTTCCATTATTCTTTTGTATTCTGTTAGAATATCTTGTTTACTTAAATGCAAATATTTTTGAGTGGTTTTTAAATTAGAATGGCCCATTAATATTCTTAAAGTTTCTATGTTACCACCTGATCTTAAAAAATTTGTTGCAAATGTATGACGCCATTTATGTGGTGTAATATTTTCTTTTATTTTTAGTTTCTTTTTGATTCTATATACAAAGCTTTCCACAGATGAAGTTGACATTGGTTCATCATCTTTAAAGTTTGTAAATATATAATTATTAACATCTTGTAATATAAGAAACTTATTTAGTAATACTTTTGTGCTCCTAGTAATTGCAACATATCGATCAACATCTGTTTTTGTAGTTCTTACATGAATTAAGTTTTCTTCCAATTCCATATCTATTATTCTTAAATTTGTTATTTCAGATAATCTAAGACCAGTGTCAAGTAGTATCCTGAAGAACAAATAGTTTCTAAATGAGAATTTATCATCTAAATGTTTTTCATAGTAAGAAAATATCTTTTTGTGAGTATTTACAGATACAGTTGGTATAATTTTTTTTCTTTCCTTCAATTTGTTGAACTTTATTTCTCTATCAGTAGCATATTTAATAACTGTTTTTATAGCTGCTATATGTTTATTTAGTGTTGCATTACTTACCTCTGGGTTATCACCTTTACGTTCTTTAACATATTGTAATATTACATCACTATTTACATTATCGCACTCTAGATTCCCTATATTATCTTCTATTACTTTAAGGTAATAGACATAGTATTCTTGAGTGCCCTTTGATTTTGTAACTTCTGTATAATTCTTAAACTTATTTATTGCTTCCGTAACTTTCATATTTTAACTTCTCCTTTATTTAAACTAATAAACTATTAACTGATTTAACTAGAAGTATAAAACTCCCAAACTCGAAATTTGATTATACTCCTTTAAATCTTTTGTTTATCAATTTAAAGGATCTTATATTTAAGTTGTTTTCTTAATCACCTCCTAACTTAACTAACTTTTCAGTAGTACCTTTTTTAAAGGTTATTGAATGAATCTTTTAATAAATACTAAGGGTACTAGTAATTAACTCATAGACAGGAAAGAATCTAGCTTTCTAGTCTCAATTCTATTGAAGTCTTCCTTGACATGGGTGTAGGTATCTAGTGTCATAAGAATTGATGAGTGCCCCATCCATTTTTGGACAACTTTTTCATCTACATCAGCTTCGCGACAAATTGTAGAAAAGTAATGCCTTAAACTGTGCGGCGTAATCCCCTCTAACCCACATTTTTTTGCATAATATTTTAAGGCATTGGTGATGTTGTTAGAACTTATCTTGTGAAATATTGTTTCCTTTTGCCCGAATAAATCAATATATTCAGCAATAATATCCTCAGTTCTACTAAATAAAGGAATGGTTCTAATTGAGTTACTAGTTTTTGGATCTGTAATCGCTTTTAAATATCGATTATAGCTTTTGTTTATGAATATTACCTTATTATCAAAATCTATATCTTCAATTGATAAGGCGCACGCTTCACC
>JBAYQC010000059.1:0-9250 GCA_041677365.1 Candidatus Izemoplasmatales bacterium
AGAATTATAGAAGGACCAAAAGTTATCACATATCAAACTTATCTAAATGATAAAGGAATAATGAACATATTGGAGAGTAGACTAGATTAACAACACTCTTCACCAAACGTCAGTTTTTTTAAAAAAAACCTGATGAGAAAGGATAAATTATGAAAGCTTATAAAGACGAGGTAAAAAAAGTTTTACAAGATTTTAATGTGGATTCAAAAACCGGTTTAACTACCGAAGAAGTAAAGAAAAGACAGTTAGAATATGGATACAATGAACTTAAAGAGAAAAAGAAAAAAACTCTTTTCGTTATGTTTCTGGAACAATTCAAAGATTTTCTCGTAATTATTCTTTTGATTGCGGCAGTTGTTTCAATCATTACGGGTATTATTGGCGATGAAGGTTTAACGGATGGATTAATTATCCTTGCAATCGTAATTTTGAATGCGGTTTTAGGTGTGTCACAAGAACAAAAAGCCAATGACGCACTAAATGCCTTAAAGAAGATGAGTTCTCCAAACGCTAAAGTTATTCGTGACGGTAAAGTCCAGGAAATCTCTTCATTGGAATTGACTGTGGGAGATGTGATTTTATTAGAAACTGGCGATTATGTTGCGGCAGATTTACGTTTGATTGAGTCGACTAATTTGAGAACTGATGAATCTGCACTTACCGGAGAATCAACACCGGTCGAAAAAGACGCTTCTGAAGTTTTAGATGAAGATACAGTATTAGCCGAAAGAGAAAACTCTTGTTTTATGTCAACTTTAGTTACCTATGGTAAGGGTAAAGGAATCGTTACTAATGTGGGCATGACTACAGAAATTGGTAAAATTGCGACCATGTTAGACGATGTTAAAGAAGGCAAAACGCCTTTACAAAAAACTATCGATGAATTCGCTAAGATTCTCGGAATTATCTGTATTGTTGTATCGGTACTGGTTTTTGGTTTAGGACTTTTACAAAATAAAGAAATACACGAAATTTTTCTAACCTCAATTGCACTTGCAGTAGCGGCTATCCCCGAAGGATTAACTGCAGTAATCACAGTGGTTTTAGCTTTGGGTATGCAAAGAATGGTAAAAAGACATGCGATTATCAAGAATTTATCAACTGTAGAAACTTTAGGACAAGCTACAGTTATCTGTTCAGATAAAACCGGAACTTTAACCCAAAATGAAATGACTGTAAGAAAAGTTTTTGACTTAGATAAAGAATATAATGTCAGTGGTAGTGGTTATGAGACTAATGGTAAAATTCTTTTTGAAGATGAAGAAATTCCTACATCAAATAATTTAGAACATATTTATCAAATCTCTTTGCTTTGTAATGACGCTAAATTACAAGATCAAGGGATAATTGGTGATCCAACCGAAGGAGCTTTATTGGTTTTATCCGCTAAAGCCGGTTATGAGACTACTAATCCTGAAGATAAATATCCACAAATAAATGAGTATACTTTTGATTCAACACGTAAAATGATGTCTTCAATTAATAAGATTGATAATAAATTTATCGTGAACACTAAAGGAGCTGCTGATCAATTAATTAAAATTTGTAATCGCGTTTCTGTTAATGGCGAAGTAGTTGAAATAACTGATAAACATCGAAAAATGATTAATCAAAAGGTTGAAGAATATTCTAAACAAGCCTACCGGGTTTTAGGTTTTGCTTATCGTGAGACGACTGAACCTGAATCTATGGATTTAGAACAAGATTTAATTTTTGTTGGATTAGTTGCGATGATTGACCCGCCAAGAGAAGAAGCAAAAGACGCAATCGAAGTTTGTCATAAAGCTGGGATTAGAGTGATGATGATTACCGGAGACCATTTAACTACAGCTAAAGCAATTGCTGAAGAACTTAATATTTTAAAACCGGGTGGACTAGCTTTATCTGGAGAAGACACTAAGAATATGAGTGATAAAGAATTTGAAGAGGCGATTCTTAAATGTGATGTATTTGCTAGAAGTACACCAACAGATAAGATTAGAATTGTAGAAGTTCTTCAAAAGAATAATGAAGTAGTAGCTATGACGGGTGATGGAGTTAACGATTCTCCGGCATTAAAACAAGCAGATATCGGAGTAGCTATGGGAATCACAGGAACTGAGGTATCAAAAGAAGCCAGCAACATGATTTTGACCGATGACAACTTTACTTCTATAGTATCTGCAGTAGAAGAGGGAAGAATTATTTATTCAAATATCAAGAAATTTACTACTTATTTAGTTTCATGTAATATTGGTGAAATTCTCATTATTTTAGTAGCTATGCTTTTAGGTCCGCTTCTAGCAGGAATAAATCCTAATGCCAGTGAAATTCCTTTGATTGCAATTCACTTGTTATGGATTAACTTAATGACTGATTCCTTCCCAGCTTTTGCTTTAGGATTGGAAAAAGGCGAAAAGAATATTATGGATCAACAACCCCGTGACACTAAAGAAAAACTGCTTAATAAAGAAACCTTAATCAAGGTATTTATCCAAGGATTTGGATTAATGCTAGCTGCACTTGCATCATTCTATATTGGGTTATTTGTTCTTGATGAGGCTACTCTTACTCAAGCTAGAACCATGATATTTGTTACTGTAATCTTTGGGGAGTTATTTAGAGGATATTCAGCAAGATCAGAAAAGAAGTTCCTTTTCCAAATGAATCCATTTAATAATCGTTTCTTAAATTA
The DNA here is from genome assembly GCA_041677365.1 of Candidatus Izemoplasmatales bacterium. Lineage (GTDB taxonomy): Bacteria > Bacillota_I > Bacilli_A > Izemoplasmatales > Hujiaoplasmataceae > UBA2289. The sequence goes on from JBAYQC010000059.1 coordinate 2,675, forward strand.
TGCTGTATTCATTTCAGTAGGTTTATTAATGTTATTAGTTTATGTTGAACCATTTGCTAATTTATTTAAAATCGAAGCTCTAACCACTATAGAGTTAATTGTAGCCTTAGTATTAGGGTTCGTCCCAATGTTATTTGGTGAACTTACAAAAGTTGTTATAAAAAAACAATAAGTTAACTAAGGTTATTGCGTAAACCGCTAAAAAAAAGTAAAATTATAAAGAGGGCGGTTTTATAAAGATGAAAAACAATATTAAAAGAAATGTTATTTTCAGTCCAGGTGAAGAGGTATATAAAGAATTCCCTAAGTTAAAAGCCAGGGACTATTTATGCCAGATAATTATCACAAACAAACGGTTAATTATATATACTTATGGTAAATTCACCAGCAACAAACGCAAGGTTAAAATTCGCGGTATGAATGAAGTTGAAAGAAAGAGTATAACTAACCTTGAATACTACTTAGAGTATAAAAAGAATAACTTTTGGGTAAGGTTCATTGGGTTAATATTCATCATCGCCGCAGCTCTTTTAGCTTATGGTTATTATGCTGCTTTGCTTAATCTACCAGCTTTACCTAATGCAAATATTATCTACTATGGTTTATCAGGTATTATTTTATTGTTTGGTTTGATATTAGTTTTTAGAGTCAAAAAAACTCTGTACTTTAAAGCGGTATCCGGATTTAATAATATGGTAGAGTTAGAACTAAAAGCTACTAAATATAACGAATTAGCATTAAAATATATTGCAAGTAAATTTTATTAATCAATTTATATAGACTCGGAAAATTCCGAGTCTTTTTTTATCTGATAAAATTGAAAAACAGCCTTACACAAAAACATTTTAATGATATAATAAGTTCGATATACTTAAAAAGATGAGGTGGAATATGAAACTTAATTACAAAAAAGTGTTTTATGTAGGGCTGGCCTTTTTTTTAATCAGCATGTTTTGGCAAACCTACGATAACTTAATCACAAAAATTTTAATTGACAAATTTGGTTTAAACCAGACATGGTCTGGGGTTGTTATGGCTATGGATAATGTATTAGCTTTAATTCTAATCCCACTTTTCGGTGGATTATCTGATAAAACTAATACCAAGTATGGGAAAAGAACTCCCTATATAATTGTCGGAACCATCATAGCTGCTTTTGCTTTTATTGGTCTTACTTTCAGTGATAATTATCAAACTACTAAACTAAAGACCGAAACGCAAATCGTCGATCAATACGAAGATATGCAAGACAAGGTTATGGACTATGACGATTGGATGGTTTTAAAGAATAGTATCGTTTCTCAATGGGATGATTTAAAGAATAGTGGCGTAATTGATCAAGATGCTTATGATAAATTCTATTTCGAGGTAATTGATGGAGTTGACACTGATGACGCTACTGAAGAAGATGACTATGATTATGATTCTGATAGACGAGAAGGTATGCTTGAGATTCTTGGTCCGGTTGATAGGACTCTTACAGAAAAAGATCAAGCTGATTTAAAAGAATTCTTCTATTTACATTTACAACAATCTGCTTGGATTGAAACTACAAGATCTCCAGGAGCATTCATAGCTTTTGCTGGAACCTTATTTATCGCCTTGCTTTCTATGGCGACTTTCAGATCACCAGCGGTAGCTTTGATGCCTGATGTAACTGTGAAACCTTTACGCTCAAAAGGAAACGCAGTTATTAATCTAATGGGAGCTGTCGGTGGAATCAGTGCTATTGGTATTATGACCTTATTTAGTTTAGATAAGTTATCGTACGTAAATTATGGACCGGCCTTTATTACTGTAGGTATTTTAATGATTGTGTTCTTAGGTATCTTTTTATGGAAGGTTAAAGAACCAAAACTTGTAAAAGAAAAAGAACAAGAAGATCTCGCTTTCAATTTAAATGATGAAGAAAAACAAGCCGAAAAATTACATGAGAGTGTAGATAAATTATCCAAAGAGAAAAAAACTTCATTGATATTAATTTTATTCTCAGTTGCTTTATGGTTCATGGGCTATAACGCGGTTACAACTAAGTTATCAGATTACGCCCCTAAAGTATTAGAAATGGGCTTTTCATTACCGCTATTAATTGCTCAAGGGACAGCGATAGTTGCCTTTATTCCGGTTGGTTTACTATCAACTAAGATTGGCCGTAAACGCGCAATTCAAATAGGTGTAGTATTATTAACTATTTGTTTTGGTTCAGTATATTTTCTAAAACCATCAAGCGCATTTATTATGTATTTTATCTTTGCTTTAACCGGAGCGGCTTGGGCAATGATTAATGTCAACTCCTATCCAATGGTAGTTGAACTTGCAAAAGGCTCTGATGTTGGTAAGTACACTGGATTTTACTATACATTCTCAATGGCTGCTCAAATACTTACCCCAATTCTTTCGGGTATCCTAATGGACGCTACAGATAGAACAGCTTTATTCCCATACGCAACATTCTTTGTTGCTATGGCCTTTATCACAATGCTCTTTGTAAAACATGGAGATGCTAAAGTTGAAAAGAAAGACTCGTTAATTGAGAACTTTGATGTTGATATGGATTAAAAAAAATGTGTTCAGCAAATTTTGCTGAACACTATTTTTTATCATCCGGTCGAAAATATTCAAACACCGAATTATCATAATATTTTTTAACGAAATCAAACTCCAAATTGTTTCTTGCAGTGAAACCTAGTACCACTACTCCGTTTTCATACTCCCGAGTACAATAACGATTAGGCATTTCCTTTAAGTGGTAATTGATGAAATCAGGTTTAGTTATTTTGTTTAGCCACATTCTTTTAAGAATAAACTTTGTAAACTTAGATATAGTTTCATCATTAGTATAAAATGAAGCTAATTGGCCTCTAATTATATTCGGATAGTTTTTGCGAAACCAATTGACAATTTTCGGATTAAAAGATTGAATTGCATACTCACCCTTATAACCCTTGATACTTACCATAAAAGCTTCACACAATCTTAAGTAATCATCTTTTGGCTTAAGTTCTATTAGAAGTGGAACTTTCCCGTTAACTAAAGTTAAAACATCGCTAAGTAGAGGGATTTTTTCGTTTGTATTTAATAATGTTAATTTCTTAATTTCTGCATACGTTACTTCACTAAGTTTTTTATCAACCTTACACACTCTATTCAAGTCATCATCATGAAATACCACAACATTTCCATCTTTGAGAACATGTATATCAAGTTCGATAGCATAACCATAATCTATGGCTTTTTTAAAGGCTAATAAAGAATTTTCGGGAATAGACTTGTCAAGAGAATGAAAGCCTCTATGAGCGATAAAATTATTTTTAATCCAGTCAAGATTCTTCATGTATTATCCTCTCTTTCGCTTAATATTATACCACGACAAATAAAAAGCGCAAAGACGAAATTTTTTATAAGCGATTTTAAGCTTTGTTTTGATATTTTATTTTTAGCTTTTGATTAATTATGATATAATATCTTAAAAAAGAGGTGACTTTATGGACAATTTTAGTTTTAGTAGTCCAACGGAGTTTGTTTTTGGAAAAGAAACGGAAAACCAAGTTGGTGAATTGTTAAAAAAATATGAAGCGAAAAAAGTCTTAATTCATTATGGTGCTGGGTCAATTAAACGCTCAGGACTATTTGACCGTGTTGTTGAAGCGATAAAAAAAGAAGCGATTGATTTTGTGGAATTAGGTGGAGTAGTTCCTAATCCTAGAGATACATTAGTTTATGAAGGCATTGAATTATGCAAAAAAGAAAATGTCGATTTTATCTTAGCTGTTGGTGGAGGGTCAGTAATTGATTCAGCCAAAGCAATAGCTGTCGGAACACCTTATGAAGGTGACTTTTGGGATTTTTGGGAACATAAGGAAGAAGTAAAAGAAGCTTTGAAAGTAGGTGTTATACTTACAATTCCAGCAGCTGGTAGTGAAGGATCAAATTCATCGGTAATTACTAAGACTGAAGGTTTGTTAAAAAGAGGACTTAACTGTGATTTATATCGACCTGTTTTCTCAATAATTAATCCGGAATTAACTTATACTTTACCCGCTTATCAAACCGCAGCGGGAATTGTCGATATGATGAGTCATATCTTTGAGAGATATTTAACTAAATCAAAAAGTGTTATTCTTGTCGATAGACTGGCTGAAAGCACCTTAGTTTCAATTATTGAAGCAGCTAGAGTTGTGATGAAAGAACCAACAAACTATGAAGCAAGAGCGACAATTTGCTGGGCAAGTACAATTGCTCATAACGGTTTTTTAGGAGTTGGAAGATTGAGCGACTGGGCAACTCATCGTTTAGAACATGAGTTAAGTGCGCTTTATGACGTGACTCATGGGGCTGGTCTAGCAGTAATGTTTCCAGCTTACATGCGTTATACAATAATGGAAGATATTCAAAGATATCGTCGCTTAGCGGTAAAAGTTTTTGATGTTAAAGATAACAAGCGTAAACCATTAAAAATAGCTACCGCTGGGATAAATGCTTTAGAAGCCTTCTTTAAAGAAATTGGAATGCCTACAAGTTTTAATGAAATCGGTGCTAAAGAAGAAGATATTCCTAAGCTGATTGAAAAGTTAAAAATTAATGTTGGAGACCGTTTCGGTAACTTTAAGAGTTTGACTATGGAAGACGCTGAAAACATCTATCATATCGCATGTAAATAGAGAATTAAAGGGCTAATTATAGCCCTTTTAATTTTGTTAATAAAAAACAGTTATTTTCTTAAAAAAATATTTATGAAAACGCTTACCCTTATGTTAAAATATAATTAGTGAGGTGAAGACAATAATTATAGGATGTGTCAAAGAGATTAAAAAATTAGAATTTCGTGTAGGTTTAACTCCGGCAAGTGTCAACGAATACGTTAGACATGGCCACAAGGTTTATATTGAGACCAACGCAGGATTAAACTCTGGTTTCCCTGATGATGATTATGTTAATGTTGGAGCTGAGATTTTATCGACAGCTAAAGAGGTTTGGGAAAAATCAGAGATGATTGTAAAGGTCAAAGAACCCTTAAGAGAGGAATATCAATATTTCCGTGAAGGACTTATTCTTTACACTTATCTACATTTAGCAGCTGATGAAGAATTAACTGAAGCTTTATTAGCCAAAAAGGTCAAGGCAGTGGCTTACGAAACAATAATTTTAGAAGACGGATCGTTACCATGCTTGAAACCGATGAGTGCTGTAGCAGGACGATTAGGAGTAATTGAGGGTGCAAAGAATTTAGAAAAAGTTGTAGGTGGATCAGGAATTTTAATTTCTGGTGTTCCAGGAACAAGAAGAGCTAATGTAGCGATTATCGGTGCTGGCGTAGTTGGTGATTCAGCCTTGAAAATGGCTGTTGGACTTGGGGCTAACGTAACAGTTTTAGATATTAACGTAAATAAGTTAACTTATTTAGACGATATTTACGGTAATAGGATTTCTACAATGTATTCTAATGCGCATAATATTGAAGAAGCATGTAAAAATGCAGATTTGGTAATTAGTGGAGTTTTATTGCCAGGAGCTAAAGCACCAAAACTTATTAAACGTGAATACTACAAAAACATGAAACCTGGTAGCGTTATTGTTGATATCGCTATCGACCAAGGTGGTTCTACAGAAGTTTCAAAAGCAACTTATCATGATAAACCGACATTTGTAGTAGATGGAATCGTACATTACTGTGTAGCTAATATGCCAGGAGCAGTACCGCAAACTTCAACTGTTGCCTTAAATAATTCAACGTTAAAATATGGTATGATGATTGCTAATCTGGGTTTAGAAGAAGCGGTTAAAGCTTCAAAACCATTAAAGCACGGAGTCAATACTTATCTTGGAAAATGTACTTGTCCAGGAGTTTGTGAAGCCTTTAATCTTAAATACGAAACAATGTAATAAAAATAAAGCCACTCAAAACGAGTGGCTTTTTGTTTAGATTGTGAGAAAAATTGGAATATTTATACACAATTAGTTCTTCTCTTAAACTTATCACATTTTTAGAATATGATAAATGCAGGAGGAACGACTATGAAATGTTTTGTTACTGGTGCAACTGGCCATATAGGCAATGTTTTAGTCAAAAGATTATTCGAACTCGGACATAGTGTTGACGCTTTAGTACTCAAAGGTGATGATTATCAGATGATTGAACCTTATGCAAACTTAAAATTTGGCGATATTACTGACAGAGATTATTTAACTGAGACTGTCAAAGGCTACGATATTGTTTATCACCTTGCGGGAGTTGTGGAAATTAGAGTTGGGAGAAAAAAACAATTATATAAGATTAATGTTGAAGGCACCAAGAACCTTCTTGATGCCTGTTCAAATAATAAAATAACTAAATTTTTATATGTCTCTAGCGTTCACGCGATTAAGGAAACACCTAAGGGTTCGTTAATTAAAGAACCAGATATTCTAAACCCAGGATTCGTAAAAGGTCATTACGCAAAAACTAAAGCGATAGCTACTGATTTAGTACTGAACTATCCAGATAAAGCTTTAAAAACAATTGTCGTTTATCCTTCTGGAATCATTGGCCCATACGATTATAAATTGTCGAATTTTGGACAAGTTTTTGTTGATCAC
>JBAYQC010000060.1:0-9147 GCA_041677365.1 Candidatus Izemoplasmatales bacterium
AGGAGTAGAATTATGAAAATAGCAGTATTAACTTCTGGAGGAGATGCTCCAGGAATGAACGCTTGTGTAAGGGCGGTTGTAAGAAGTACCATAAATTACGGATATGAAGCTTATGGAGTATTTGATGGATATAAAGGCTTGGTTGAAGGGAAAATAAAACGTTTAGAACGAAATGATGTTGGCCAAATATTAAATAGAGGTGGAACGATTTTAGGATCATCGCGTTTAGAATCTTTTAAAGAGGAATCAGTAAGGCAAGTCGCTATAGATAATTTAAAAGCATTAGGCATCAATAATTTAGTGTGTATTGGTGGTGACGGAACCTTCAAAGGTGCAGCCGCTTTAAATGAAATGGGAATAAACTGTATTGCCATACCTGGTACAATTGATAATGATATCGCTTCTACTGAATTCACTATAGGATTTTTTACCGCATTGGATACTGCAATTGACGCTATCGACAAATTAAGAGATACCTCATTCTCACATCAAAGATGTACTGTAGTTGAATTAATGGGAAGAAACTGTGGTGACTTATCAATCTTTGCTGGTATCGCCTGTGGGGCAGAAATCGTTATAACCAAGGATACTGGTTATAATGAAAAGAATGTTTTACAACAGGTTCAAAAAGCGCAAAAAAGTGGAAAAAGACATGTTATTGTTGTTGTCGCCGAAAATATTACTGATGTGACTGAACTTGCTAGAAAGATTCAAGAGAATTCCGGTTACGAAGCAAGAGCATCAGTTCTTGGGTATATCCAAAGAGGTGGAACACCAAGTTCATTCGATAGAATTCTTGCTAGTAAAATGGGAGTTTATGCAGTTGATTTGTTGATTGAAGGCAAAAATGGTTACGCAGTGTACACAAAGAGTTTAGATATTAACCATATAGAAATCGATAAAGCGTTGACTGTGGAAAATCGTCCGAGCGATTTATATAAATACCTTGGTAAATTAAACTAAAAAATAAGAATTGGCAATCTAGCCAATTCTTTTTGTTTGAGTTTTATCAAAAATGAAATACATATTCTCTTCAGGAAGATAAAGCGCTAAAACATATGCTTTTTTATAGGTTGTTATCACAGAGTATTTATATAGAACATCAATATTAAATTCAGGGTTGTTATGAGAAAAAATGCGAATTAAGTCATTTTTATTATCTAGTTTTTCCCAGAAACTTTTTGGTTTTATACTATGATATAACAGATAGTCAAGTTTAAGAATTGAATAAATTTCTTCGTCAAAAAGATTCTTTGATTTTAAATATTCGATTAAATTTACAAATAAATCGACTAATTGATATCGCTTAGTTGATAAATTATGTTTTTGGTAGTAATTTCCTAGTTCTAAGAAAAAATCAAAATAGTTATCAAAACATTTGCTTATGTAAATAATTGATTGGTTCATAAAATTTTTATTCCAATAAATATCTAAGAAATGTTCAACTAAATGAATTAGTTTGATTTCATCGGAGTTGATGAAATCATTACTAATAATTTCATAAGGTGGATCAGTTTGATATAAGTATCCGTATTTACTGGATTCTCGACGAATTTTAGTTCCTTTTAGCATTTTAAGAAATCCTAACTGTAATTCATTGGGAAATAAACTGAAGATATCATTGAAAGTTTTCTTGAAACTATTTAAATCTTCATAAGGAAGTCCGGCAATTAAATCTAAATGCAAGATTACATTTGAAGATTTTAATTTTAATATGATTGAGATTAATCTATCTATGTCTTGATAACGATCGATTGCTTTATTGACTTGATGATTTGTTGATTGGACCCCAAGTTCAAAGCGTAGATAATTTTTTTTGCAATTTAGAATCAAGTAATTGACAATCTCTTCACTTAAAACATCGCCGTTAATCTCGAATTGAAAGATAGTATCAGGATAATCTTTTTCAATTAACTTTTTAAAAAAATCAAGTGCTAAGTTTTTGTGAGCGTTGAACGAGCGATCGAGAAACTTTATTGTTTTAGCGCCTTTTTTGATTAAAAAGTCAATGTTTTCAAAAGTTTTGTCTAAATCAAAAAATCTTAATCCTGTTTCAAGGGATGCCAAACAGTAGCTACAATTATATGGACAGCCTCTTGATAGTTCCAAGTATTGAACTTTATTTTTGATTGACTCAAAGTCACTTTCAAAGTGATAAGGATTATTTATTAAGTTTAAATTAGATATTAGTTTTAAGTTGTTTCTAACAATTTTGTCTCTCTCTATATAAGCGAGATTTTCAACATCAGTGATTTTAATTTTACCTGCGAGATACATTTGTAATTTTTCAAATGCTATTTCGCCTTCATTGACAATAATATAATCTGCCAAGTTATTTATTAAGAAATCGTCATAGTCAAAACTAATCTCTGGCCCACCTAAAATGATTTTGATTTTTGGGTTTTGAATTCTTATTTTCTCAATAATCGCAATAATGATTTTTATATTCCAGATGTAACAACTAAACCCCAAAATAGTGGGGTTGAAATCAAGAATATCTTTAATAATATTATTTAAATCATCCTTTATTGTATATTCTTTTGTCTCTACAAGAAATCGTGAGTTAGCTTTTAGATACCTTATAGCTAAGTTAGGATGGATATATTTTGAATTGATTCCTATAAGCAAAGTTTTCATAAATTATTACCTCTTTTATATATTCTAACAATTTAATCATGAAATAACCAGTTAAATAGAAATTATGATATACTAATAACGGTGGTTTGAATGGATAAATTTATTTTAAAATCAGAGTATTTGCCTACAGGCGATCAGCCTAAAGCAATTAACTCGTTAATTGAAAATTTAAATAGTGGTGTTAAGGAACAGGTTTTACTTGGAGCGACAGGTACGGGTAAAACTTATACAGTGGCTAATGTTATAAAGAGTGTAAACCGTCCAGTGTTAGTTTTAGCTCATAATAAAACATTAGCGGGCCAATTATACTCAGAGTTGAAGTCTTTGTTTCCAGAAAATAGAGTTGAGTATTTCATATCTTATTATGATTATTATCAACCGGAAGCCTATGTTCCTGGAGCGGATATATATATAGAAAAGGACGCTTCGATAAATGATGAGATTGATGAATTGAGACACGCGGCTACATCTTCCCTTTTAGAAAGAAGAGATGTTATTATCGTGGCCAGTGTTTCTTGTATTTATGGGATTGGTGATCCAGAAGTTTATCGAGCAGGAATGGTTACTCTAAGAAAAGGCGAAGAAATGAACCGAGAGTATCTTTTAAAACGTTTAACTGATATTCTTTACGTTAGAAATGATATCGATTTTGTTAGAGGAAGTTACCGGGTCAGAGGCGATGTAGTGGAAATTCTTCCACCTTATCAAAAAACTAAAGGTGTGAGAGTTGAGTTTGATTTTGATGAGGTTAAGAGAATTAGAGAATTTAATATTGTTACAGGTGAGATATATAAGGATTATGAAATGCTATCACTTTTTCCTGCTTCTCACTTTCTAACAGATGCAAATAAACTGGAAGAAGCATTGAAAAGAATTAGAGAAGAATTAATCGAAAGAATTAAATACTTTAAAGATAATAATAAACTTCTTGAAGCTGAAAGAATTGAACAGAGAACTAAGTATGATTTAGAGATGCTTAAAGAAATGGGAACTGTCTCTGGTGTGGAAAATTATTCTCGTCATTTAGCTTTAAGAGAAGAGGGAGAGACACCTTCTACCTTAATCGATTTCTTTCCTGATGATTTTTTGTTAATTGTCGACGAATCACATGTTACGCTTCCTCAAGTGCGAGGAATGTATAACGGTGATAGATCTAGAAAACAAACCTTGGTAGATTATGGTTTTAGATTGCCTAGTGCAATGGATAATCGCCCTTTAAATTTCGCGGAGTTCAATAAAAAAATAAATCAGGTTATCTATGTTTCGGCAACACCAGGAGATTATGAACTCGAAAGAAGTGAATATATTATTGAACAGATAATCAGACCGACTGGATTAATTGACCCTCTAGTTGAAGTCAGAGACTCAATGAATCAAATTGATGATTTGTTAAATGAGATTAACAAGGCTATTAATAGAAAAGAACGAACATTGATAACTACCTTAACTATAAAGATGAGCGAAGATTTAACTAACCATTTAAAATCTTTGGGATACAAAGTTGGTTATTTACATTCGAAGGTTAAATCTCTGGAGAGAATGGAAATTATTCGAAAACTTAGATTAGGTGATTTTGACGTTTTGGTTGGTATCAATTTACTTAGAGAAGGACTCGATTTACCAGAAGTATCCTTTATTGCAATATTAGATGCTGATAAGGAAGGTTTTTTAAGAAGCGATAAATCTTTGATTCAAACAATAGGTAGAGCAGCGCGTAATGTAAATGGTCATGTTATTATGTACGCCTCAAACATTACTAAGTCGATGCAAAGAGCCATCGATGAAACTAACAGAAGAAGAATGATTCAAGTTAAATATAATGAAGACAATAATATTACTCCAAAAACTATACTTAAAAATATACCTGATTCTATTTCAATTAAAACCGAAGCAGAAGAAAATGTATATGATTATGACAAACTAAGTAAGAAAGAAATTGAGAAAAATATTCAAGTTTTAGAAAAACAAATGTTGATATATGCCAAAGAACTTGACTTTGAACAGGCAGCTCGAGTCAGAGATTTAATATTTGAATTAAGAAAAACTAAATAAATTAAAGCAAAAATTAATAAAATTAAGCGAGAAATTAAAAAATTCTCGCTTTTTTATAAAAAAAATTAAAAAAATTAAAAAAATAGTTGACAATATAAAAATACTTGATATAATTAAGGTGTAAATTAAAAAAATCAATAAATTTTACTAAGAAAATTAATAAAAAGAATTGAAGAGGTAAAATTATGAAAAAGAAAGAAACAATTTTAATTAAAACAAACAAACCTGGACTTTGCACATATGCTCAGACTGACAATACTTATATAAACAAATTCAAATTATTAAAAGAAAATGGAGGTCGTAATTATGAAAGCTAACAGTAAGTATACCAACAAGAAAGTAAGAGTGGTTGAAGACAAACTTTATAACTTTAAAGAAATGATCAATTCTAATAATCGTTTTGGTGTTAGATAGTAAAATTGGTATTAGGTTTAGTTCAAAAAAATGTATTTTAAAAATAATAATTAATAAAGTGGAGGAGAATTATGAAAAATTATAAGGATTACACAATGAAGAAGGCAGATGTTTTTAATGACAAACTTAATGGGTTTAAAGATATAATTAATTCAAATAATCGATTTGGATTTAGGTAGGTATTTAAATATGAAATATATATCGTTAATTATATCCATTATTATTACTATTTTTATTTTCTCGATGTCATTATTACCGGGTTCTGACTCTGCCGGTTTAAGTTCAGGACTTAGTGTATATTTAAAACAAGCATTAGATGTTGTTTTCACCGGAAACAATATCAGTTTAGAGTCAGTTCAAGTTTTTACAAGAAAATCAGCTCATGTATTTGAATACTTTGTGTTAGGGATATCTTATTACTATACTGCTAAAAATTGGCAATTATCAGGGCTAAAGATTATTTTTATAGGGATTCTAACAGCTTCCGTAGACGAGTTGTTACAAAATATTCCTGCAGATCGATATGCAAGTATCGTTGACGTTATAGTTTTTGATCTTGGTGGATTTATAATTGGTTTTGGTTTAATGCTACTAATATTTAATCACCGAAGAGTTTCGATGTCGGATAAAGAAATTTTAATGCAGCTAGCTCAAAGAAAAATCAGCAATAGAAAAGCTTATAAATTATTGTATAAACAAGAAGATTATATTCCTTTAACAAGGCGAGCACATTTTTTAAAGTTAAATATCAACATCCCTGATGAAAAAGGGGTTAACAAGTTTTTAAAAGTATTGTTTTTTCTACCGATACCGTTATTCATAGTAAGATTCATATTCCTGTTCTATGATCCGAGTAAAGATGAAAATATTCCTTTTACAAAACGTGAGATGTTAGATATTATTCAAAGTAAAAATATCAAAGTAAAAGTTAACAGTTCAGATAATGTTAAAGTAACAATTAAAACTATATAAGGAGGAAGTAAAATGAAATTAGATTTTAAAAATGATTTAAAGAAATCAATAGAAGATGAAGTAAGGAGATCAATCAATATGAACGGAAAGAAACATTTAAGAAAAAAATATCCAGTGCTTAGTGAATGCCCAGTATGCCATAATGATTTAGAAGTAGTTGAGCTTGCATGTAACAATTGTGGAACAAGTATTAAGGGTGAATTTACATTATCAAAATTCAATTACCTAGATACAGAGAAATTGTATTTTATCGAAATCTTTATGAAAAATCGCGGAAATATTAAAGCGATAGAAAAAGAAATGGGTTATTCTTATCCGACTATCAAAAAGATGTTGGATGATGTAATTGTCGGTTTAGGTTATCAACTAGATGGTAAGGAGCCTATCCAGGAACAAGAAGAAGAAAAAGCAAAAGAAAATCAAAAGACAAGAGTAGAGATTTTAGATATGATTGACAATGGCGAAATCTCAGTTGAAGAAGCAACTGAATTACTAGCTAAGGCTAAATAAAGGAGGGTAAAATGATGAAAAATAACGATTTGAAAGCAGAAAGATTGAAAATATTAGATTTGTTAGCAAAAAATGTTATTAGTGCTGAACAAGCAGAAAAATTATTGGCAGCTATAACCGATGAAAGACTAGACGAAGAACAAGTGATCATTCCAAAAAAGAATCAATTTAGAATGCTTAAGGTTTTAGTAGATTCAGCGGATGGAGATAAAGTGAAAGTTGAAATCCCTGTAGAATTTGCGAAACTACTTAAGAATAAAAAAATGATGAAACTCGATACTGATGATTTTGATATCGATGTTGATGAACTAATTGAAATGATTAATTCTGGTATTGTCGGTGAAATTGTAAATGTAAAATCAGCAGATGGTGACATCGTAAGAATTCTAGTTGAATAGTATTATTTAAAAAAACCAAAAAGAGAGCTTATTTTAAAATTAAAATTAAGCTCTTTTTTGTTAATATTTTTTATAATTTAAAATTGTTATGAAAAATATGTTATAATAAATTAAGAGTTGTGTGCATTTTTTTAGCTTATAGAATGGGATGGATAATTTAATGTCGGATGCAGAAAAAGAAATATATGTAGTAAAAGCTCGTGATTTAACACATGATGGATTAGGTGTAGCCAAATTGGAAGATGGTTACACAGTTTTTGTTGAGGACTTATTAAAAGGTGAAACAGCTCAAATAGAAATTACTGAGAGAAAAAGTAAGTTTGGCTTTGCTAAGGTAATCGAAAGAGTTAATCGTAGCCCTTACCGCCAAGCGCCAAAATGCAAGCATTTTTATGAATGTGGCGGATGTGAGTTAATGCATATGGATTATGATGTGCAAATAGCTTTTAAAAAATATCGTTTAGAATTAATGGCGAAAAAATTAGGCTTGAGCACTGATATTGTTGAAGATATAATATCGATGGTTAACCCGTTTTACTATCGAAACAAAGTTGAGATAAAATTTGCTCAAGGCGAGAAAGGCATAAAAGCTGGATTCTTTAAAGCAAAAACTCATCAAGTTGTTGATTTACAAGAATGTCATATTATGCATAAGAAATCTTTTGAAGCTTTGAGAAACATAAAATTGATGGCAGATAAATATGAGATTAAGGCTTATGATCATAGCAACAATACTGGCGTATTGAAGTCAGCGATTATCAGAGAGTCTCATAAACACAAAGAAATAGTTATTCTTTTGAATATCGCCACAGATGAATTGCCTAATGAAGAGGCTTTTACAAAAGAGTTGATTGAAAATTGTAGTGATATAAAAGGGCTTGCGGTATCAAAGACCGAAGATGAAAGTTTATTGTCTGATTCAAGTATTAGACAATTATATGGAAAAAGTATTCTTAAAGAAGAATTATTAGGTAAAGAATTTGAAATCGGATTTAGATCTTTCTTTCAAGTTAATACCTTACAAGCGGAAAGATTATTTAGTAAAGCGATAGAATTTGCTGGTTTTACCGGCAAAGAGAGAGTTATCGATGCTTATTGCGGTATTGGCTCAATCGCTTTATCACTGGCGGATAAGGTTAGTAAAGTTTTTGGTGTTGAAATTATTAAATCAGCAATCGAAGATGCAAGAAGAAATACTCGCTTAAATGGAGTTAAAAATGCTCTTTTTGAAGCTGGTAATGTTGATAAGGTACTATACAAATGGAAAAACTACAATTTTGATTTGTTAATAGTAGATCCACCAAGAAAAGGATTGTCAAACATCTTTTTAAGAACTGTTAAGGAAATGAAGATTCCGAAATTAATATATATATCTTGCAATCCAGCTACGCTTTATCGAGATTTAGATATTTTACAAAAAAGTAATTATGAAATAAAGAAAATAGCTCCAGTAGATATGTTTCCGCAAACTTCTCACGTAGAAAGTATTACATTGCTTTCACTAAAAACCGCTTAACAAAGACATTCTTAAATAATAACAAAAGGTGATTTTACCTATCATTGGGTAAAGATTGCCTTTTTTTTATTTTCTAGCCATTGTGGGAACATACGCATATCATTGTGGAAACATATTTTTTGTTTAAATATACTGAATATGATAGTCGAGGTTTGTTTGAAAACATATTTTACGACTATTGTTGATCGTAAAATTATATACAAATCCCTCTATCAAGGTGACAATCACACCTTATGTTTTCACACTCAACGATAAGGATTATTTTACTAATATGGAATGCTTTATACGTCAAGTACTGTATTTATGATGTCATTTAATACAAAAGTCTCCATTAAAAAACAGCAAATATCTCCTTCATAATAAGCCAAATCTCTCCATTTGAATTGACATCCTCTATAGAATATGATAGTATATTGATAAGAGAGAGAGAGTGATAGTATGGAGACAACATATCTTAATAGAAGTATAGATGAAGAATTAGAAGCATATTTAGAAGCTTTTGGTGCAGTACTTATTACTGGTCCGAAATGGTGTGGTAAAACCACCAGCGCATCCATGAAAGCAAAAAGCATTTTAAAATTGCAAGACCCAGATAGGTCACAAGGTTATTTATTAACCGCAGAGACTAAGCCTTCACTCTTGCTTGAA
>JBAYQC010000061.1:0-9087 GCA_041677365.1 Candidatus Izemoplasmatales bacterium
AATGCCAACGGTAGATAAAATGTCATCGATAAGAATGCAGGAAAAGCCATATAAGAAACCATACCACCACTTACCAAATAGAAGATGCTCAACCAAAATATAGTTCGATTCTGCAATCCTTTTAAATGAAAGTAATAAGCTAAAGTCATTACACCAATAAAAATTTTAAACAATTCGGTTGACGAATAAGCAAGTTCAACCGGCATAATATAACTAAGAAGAAAAGTGATAAAAGTGAAGATATCCAAAGGAATATAATAGATATCTGAAAAGAATGAAGCCCCAAAATAATTATTAAGATTAAACATCGAAAAACTACCATTTTTTAATGAGGTGATAAAGTCTTCCATTATAGTATAATATTGTAGAATATCATCAGAAAAATTACTGTAAAAACTATTGTTAATTAAAATAATTGCGATTTGGATTAAAAACAAAACAGTAAAAACAAAATATGCAATGAATTGCATAGTTTTCTTTCTGCTGCTAAAAATGTTTTCGAAGAAATTTCTAAATAGATTAATTAGATTTATAACTTTTATTTTTAATTTCTGCATATTCATACTCCAAAAAACTAGTCGTCTAAAATGTATTATATCATAGTTTACTATGATAATACATAAAATAATAAGGTTTAATTGCTTTAAATCTAGATATATTCTATAATGATAATGAGGTGAGTAAATGGAAAAAGCAATAATTGTTGGCTTAGATTTAGGAAATGATAAGTTCTTCGATAATTCTATAGAAGAATTAAAAAATCTTGCTAATGCATGTGGTGTAGAGGTTTTAGACACAATCATTCAAAAAAGATCTGAACCTACAGCTAATTACTACATCGGTGAAGGTAAGGTAAATGAATTAAAAGATGCGATAACTGTCATGGATGCTAATCTGGTAATATTTGATGATGAATTAAGTCCCAGTCATATCCGAAACTTAGAAAAAAAATTAGAAATTAAGGTTATTGATCGAACCGTTTTAATTCTTGATATTTTCGCTAAAAGGGCTAAAACAAAAGAAGCGATGCTACAAGTGGAGCTAGCTCAATCTCAATATATGCTACCAAGGGTTGTTGGAATGTACAAATCACTATCTAGACAAAAATCTGGTACTGGATCTAAAGGACCTGGTGAACAACAACTAGAACTTGATAGAAGATTACTAAGGAATAAAATCTCTCACTTAAAACGAGAACTCAAAAACTTAGTTAAGGTTAGAAGAACTCAAAGACAAAAGCGTAATAAAAATATTATTAAAACAGTTGCTTTAGCTGGTTATACTAACTCTGGTAAATCAACATTAATGAATGCAATTATTAATTATAGTAAAAAACAAAATAAAGATCTGGTATATACTAAGGATATGCTTTTTGCTACTCTAGAAACAAAAACTGAAAAAATTGATATTGCAAATGGCTATAATTTCTTACTTACCGATACTGTTGGTTTCATTGAAAAACTTCCGCATGATTTAATAGAAGCTTTTAAATCTACATTGGAAGAAATTAAAGAAGCTTCTTTGATTCTTCATGTTATTGATGTTTCTAACCCAAACTATAACCGACAGATTGAAACGGTTGAAATGATTTTAAGCGATTTAGGTGCTCAAGAAATACCAGTAATATATGTATACAATAAGATTGATCTAATAGAAGATCTTCCTTTAGTATCACAAAACAACTCGGTCTTTATATCAGCTCAAAACGAAAAAAATATCGACATCTTAGTCGAGGAGATAAACAATATTATTTATCATAATCACAAAGTTAAAATGTTGATACCATTTTCTGACTCAAGTATATACTCCGAACTTAAAAAGAACACAAAAATTCTTGAGACTAATTACTTAGATGATGGTATTTCAATTGAAGTTCACTTAAATGATTATTATTACGAAAAATATAAATCTTATATAAAATAGAAGAAGTCACTCGACTTCTTCTAGTTTTTTAAAATAATCATTTACAATTTTTCTAATAATTGAAACATCATTGGTGCTAACAATTTCTTGTTTTATTTTTGAAGCTCCTGGAAGTCCCTTAAGATACCAAGCCCCATGGGTTCGCATTTCCAAAGCAGCTAAATGTTCTCCTTTTAGCCTTATTAAGTTATCCAAATGATTTAAAAGGTAAGTCTTTCTAACTTCTAAACTAATTTCTTTATCGTAGCTACCTTTTTCTAAAAAATCTACTGTTTGCTTTATCAACCATGGATTACCCAACAGTCCTCTTCCAATCATAACACCATCACATCCAGTGATTTTAATCATATTCAAAGCATCTTCAGGGGTTCTAATATCACCATTACCGATTACTGGTATTTTAACAGCTTCTTTTACTGCTTTAATTATTTCTAAATCTGCTTTACCACTATACATGTCAGTTCTAGTTCTACCGTGAACGGCAATCATGCTAGCTCCAGCTTCTTCCATTCTTTTAGCAAAATCAACTGCATTCTTACTTTTATGATCCCAACCACTTCTAAATTTTACCGAAACTGGTTTATTCACTGCCTTAACGATGGAAATAACAATTTCAAAAGCTAAGTCCGGAGTAGTCATTAATTTTGAACCACTACCAGATTTGGTAACTTTGGGAACTGGGCAACCCATGTTTATATCGATAATATCACAATTAGATTCTTTATCTACTAATTTCGCTGCTTCTACCATTGTTTCTACTTCACTTCCAAACAATTGCAAAGCAATAGGTTTTTCTTCTGTTCTAATTTCAATCATATCTTGAGTTTTTTGATTTTCATATAATAATCCTTTATCAGAAATCATTTCTGTATAAATTAATCCCGCACCAAACTCTTTAAGTATCAAACGATATGCTAAATTAGTAACTCCTGCCATAGGAGCTACAAACACGTTGTTCTTTAAAATTAAATTTTTCAATCTTATTTCACTCATATTATCACCATTATTATTCAATTATAACTTAAATTTTTAAAAATACAAAACATTAGATTTTATCAATGTTTATGATATAATACTTTCTGAAGATGGAGTGATATAATATGAACGATTATTTAATAAAAGCCTATGCTTTTGGCGGTACAGCTAGAGTATACGCAGCGACAACAACGAACTTAGTAGAACACGCAAGAAAATTACATGATACTTATCCGGCTGCGAGCGCAGCCTTCGGAAGAGTTTTAACCGCCTCTTTGATTATGGGAGCTATGTATAAAGGCAATCAAACTTTAACTATCCGAATTGATGGTGGTGGACCGATTGGAAAAATTATTGCTTCAGTCAACGCTAACGGAGAAGTTAAAGGTTTAGTGGAAAATCCACATGTCCATATAAGTGATAAAGATAAATTAGCAGTAGGAATGATTGTAGGAAATAACGGTTTTATTCACGTAACTAAAGACCTGAAAGTCAGAGATATATTTACCTCTTCTGCAGAATTACAAACCGGAGAGATAGCTGATGACTTTACCTACTATTTTGCCAAAAGCGAACAAATTCCTTCTTCGGTAGGATTAGGTGTGTTAGTAAATGAAAATAACGAAGTTTTTGCTAGTGGTGGCTTTATTCTTCAAGCAATGCCAGGAATAAAAGAAGAGACAATTAATCAAATTGAAGAGAACATAAAATCTATGTCACCAATATCTGAACTTATTCAGCAAAACAAAACCCCAAAAGATATAATTAACTTAATCACTAAAGGTGACCATGAGTTAGTCGATGAAATGCCTTTAAAATATCATTGTGACTGTTCTAAAGAAAGGTTTTTCGACGGATTAAAAACTTTGAGTAAAGAAGATTTAGAATCATTGACCGAAGATGATTCAAAAGTTGAAATTGTTTGTGAATTTTGTAAAACCAAGTATGAATTTTCTTCAGAAGAAATAAAAAACATCGCCAAAAAATAAACAGTTTGCTAAGTGCAAACTGTTATTTTTTTAATATGGTAAAGGATACTTATCAGTCAAAATCTTTACTCTGTTTTTAACTTCTTCTAAGATTTCTTCTGATTCTGGATTCATTAAAATCATATCGATTAAGACTGCTACTTCAACAAAATCATCTTCTTTCAATCCTCTGGTAGTCATCGCTGGAGTACCCAAACGAATTCCACTAGTGATAAATGGTTTTTTAGTATCATAAGGAATGGTGTTTTTGTTGCAGGTTATATTAGCTTGATCTAATAAATTTTCGGCTTTTTTTCCTGACATTTTAGCTTTAGACAATACATCGAGCAATAACAAATGATTGTCAGTCCCACCGCTTACAACATGATAACCTAGTTCGATAAATTTTTCAGCAAATACTTTAGCATTCTTAACAACTTGTTTTTGATAATCAATAAAGTCTAGAGATAACGCTTCTTTAAATGCCGCTGCTTTAGCCGCGATAATGTGCATCAAAGGCCCACCTTGAATTCCTGGGAAGATTACTCGATCTACATTCTTAGCAATCTCTTCGTTATTGGTAAGAATTATTCCTCCTCTAGGCCCTCTAAGAGTTTTATGAGTTGTTGAAGTTACAATATCTGCATAATCACAAGGGTTTGGATGCAGTTTAGCAGCTACCAGCCCAGCTATATGGGCCATGTCAACCATCAACATAGCTCCAACTTTATCGCAGATCTCTCTAAAACGCTTGAAATCAATTATTCTTGGATAAGCACTTGCTCCAGCTACAATTAATTTAGGTTTAATTTCTAAAGCTTGTTTTTCTAAATCATCATAATCAATCATTTCTGTTTCTTTATTAACGAAATATGGATGGAATTCATAGTCTATTCCGCTAAAACTCAAAGGATGCCCATGAGTTAAATGTCCACCTTGATCTAAAGCCATGCCCATAACAACATCTCCATGATTGAGTATTGCTCGATAAGCTCCCATATTCGCTGTAGACCCAGAGTGAGCTTGTACATTGGCGTATTTGACGTTAAACAACTCTTTGATTCTTTCTCTAGCTAGTTCTTCTGCTTGATCAACGAATTCACACCCACCATAGTATCTTTTTTGTGGATAACCTTCAGCATATTTGTTTGTCAAAACACTTCCATCAGCTTCCAAAACAGCTAAAGATACAAAGTTTTCTGAAGCAATTAACTCTAAATGTGATTGTTGTCTTTTTAATTCTTTTTGAATGACACTAAAAAGTTCATTATCTTGGTTTTTTAAACTCATTTCTTTCTCTCCTTTAAAAAATCATTATATATTTTCTTAAACTCTTCTAAACTAAGAGCTTCTCCTCTGATTGTATCGGATATTAAATTCTTATGAAGTATTTCTTTAAAAGTATCTTTCGTAATGTTTGGATATGCATCAGCCAAATTATTGACTAAAGTTTTTCTCCTTTGTGCAAAAGCTTGATGAAGAAATTTATAGAATTCAAGTTTGTTTGCTTTATCATCATTGGGTTTTTTCGTTAGCTTTATGACCGCTGAGTCAACTTTAGGTTTGGGCTTAAAAACTGTCTTCGGAACTTTAAATAAAAACTCAGCCTCTGTTTGATCCTGGATAATAATACTTAAAGCATTATAATCCTTTGTGTTTGGTTTTGAAGTTAATCTTCTAGCAACTTCAAGTTGCATCATCATCGTCATAGAGCTTATGTTTTCGCTCTCTTCTAATATTTTCATAATTATTGGGGTAGTAATGTGATAAGGTAAGTTGCTAATAACTATAACTTTATCACTTCCATCTAAATACTTTTTTATGTCTTCATCAATTCTAATTTTTAGAAAATCTTCATTAATGATTTTAATTGAATCCTCACCTTTAAAAAAGTCATTTAATATTGGAATCAGATCCTTATCAACTTCATAAACAAGAAGTTTCTTTGCTCGCTTAACTAAATGTTTGGTCAGTGCTCCAAGTCCTGGACCAATTTCAATTACATATGAAGTTTCGTCAATATTTGCCGATTTTATTATTTTGTTTATTATATTTTCATCTAATAAAAAATTCTGACTAAATTTTTTCTTAATGAAAAAATCATCATCAACAATATTTTTTGCGGTTTGATTATGACTATTGTCCATACAAAATTTCATCTATCCTCTCTATATCAATTTGCAAAAGGTTCAAGTGCCTTAAAAACGTTTTTCCATTACCATAAGGAATATTTAAACTCTTACAGACTTCCATTCTAATTATACTTGAATTTTTTGAATTGATTAATTTCCTATCGGAAAGCATTTTTCTTGTTATTAAATTCCGAGAATAATCAACGGTTAAAAGATTATCTAAAGCATCGATAATATCAAATTCTTTCGCATGTTCAATACCGACTTTTTTATTATTTTTGCTTATCGCTTTATCTTTATTAATATATGCTAGTTTGTATTTGCCGCCTTTATCAATAATCTTTTGAGTTATTCGTTTTCCAGGATAATCCGGATCTAAAAATAAAACTACCTCATGTTTTAAACTAAGTTGATAGATTAAATTTAAAGTTTCCTCAGAAATTTCACTACCATTGGTAATTACACACTCAATTTCAGGATAAATAGATTTAAGCTTTTGTTGATCGTGATAACCCTCAACAACAATTATTTGCTTATATGTCATAATTGATTTCTAAAATACTTTCTTTTAACCTTTTCTGGAACCACCACTTTAATCGCTTGTTTATTGACTTCGATAATTTGGTTGCCTCTACCGGCATATTCACCATCAATATTCCAACTAGATTTAGAGGTTGTTCTTACTTCTAGCTTATCAGTCTTAAATCTCTTAACCAAAGGCGTAGACCAAAAAGGAAAAATAAAAGACAGTGCATATATAAGAAAGTTAAATGGATATACATTTTTATATAACACCACATTAACAAGCCCATCATCAAGAGAAGGTTTATAAATCATGTTTATTCCAGCAACCCGTTTTGAGTTAATTATCAACATCAATGTATAAACGCCTTTATCAATGACACCATCATGATAAACTCGCATTCGCATATGAGGAATTGTAAATATTTCTTCTAATGCTTTAAAGAAATAAGCTAAATAGCCAATTCGTTTTTTTAGTTTTGAGTCTGTTACATAACTTATATCAATAAAAGCTCCGGTACCAGTAACGTAACAAGAGTATCTTTCATTGGTTCTAACAACATCCATTTTTACTTCAGTACCAGAAAACATTATGTCTAAAGCTTTATTTACATTTTTTGATAATCCAAGACTTAATCCAATATCGCAACAAGTACCAGCAGGAATATAACCAATCTTTGGTTTAACTTTGAAGTCCATCAAACCATTAACACACTCGTTAAATGTCCCGTCCCCACCTACAATAATCAACATATCAAAATTTTCTTTGCAAGCTGTTATCGACAATTCTGTCGCATGATTTGGGTGATCTGTCCTATAGACAAAAACGTCATCAAACTTATCTTGCAAAGTTTTCATGACGTAATCTAACTTATTTTCAAAATTTTGTTTACCGCTCATTGGATTGTAAATAAGCATGACTTTTTTCACATAATCACCGATTAAATTATACCATATTTAAATATAAATATTATTCTATTTTTTTAATTACTTGGATTTGTTATAATGAAATAGGTGATGAAAATTGAAAAAAATTAATACAATTCTATTCGATCTTGATGGTACTTTAGTAAACTCCAATGAAATTATCATTGAATCTTATAAACAAACTCTAAAAGAATTCCAACCAGAAAAAACATATTCAAGAAAGCAAATAATCGATTTGATTGGTCCTCCATTAAAAACAATTTTTTATGATATTTATCCAGATAATCAAAAGGTCGCTGAAATGATTCAATTCTACCGCTCATTTTATCAAAAGCATGAATTTGAATATATTCACTTGTATGACAACGTAATTGAAACTCTTGAAAAATTGAAAGAACGAAGCATTAATTTAGGAATTGTTACTACTAAATTTAAAGAAAGTGCAATGCCTTCCATCAAACGTTTTGGAATCGATAAATTTATTGATGAATATTGTTTTTTAGGAACTGTTAAAGAACACAAACCAAGTCCCATACCAATATTTTACGTACTGAACAAATTTAAAAACACAAATTTAGCCTTGATGATTGGTGATAATCCGTCAGATATCTTAGCTGGTAAAAACGCAAATATACTAACTTGCGGTTTAGAATGGGCATTATCAAAAGATAAGTTACTTAATACTAAGCCAGATTATTGGCTCAATGATTATTTAGAATTAATAAATATAGTAGATGAGGTGAATTAAATGAACTGTATTTTTTGTAAAATCGTTAACGGTGAAATCCCAGCACACAAAGTCTTTGAAAATGATGATTTAATTGCGATACTGGATATTTCTCAAGCTACCAAAGGTCACACTTTAGTTATACCAAAAATTCATCGAGATAACCTTTACCATCTTGACGCTGATTTATCTGAAAAAATATTTAGAGTTTTACCAGAAATCTCAAACGCATTAAAAAAAGCATTTAATCCTATTGGTTTAAACGTATTGATTAATACTGAAAAACCTTTACAATCAGTTAATCATTTTCATATCCATTTATTACCTAGATATGAGAATGACGGTTTAGTGATCAAAGGTGTGGAAAATCAGAGCAACACAAGTGAAGAAGATTACAAAAACACTAAAGCTGCAATAATTAAAGCTTTAAAAGAATAATAAATCGTAAAAAATATGACGTTTTAAAAATGGTTGCTTAACCTTTTTTAAGACGTCTTTTTACTATGTTTCTTTAAAATCAATACCAATTTCTAAAAAGCGTTTTTTTGCTTCTTCATAATTAATCTTTTTGAATTCACAACCTTTTTTTAAAGTCATAATTCTTCCTGCTATTTGTAACATTCCTGGTTTTACTATATCTGTAAAACCTAATGATTTCATTACCTCAATGGTCTCACTTGACTCTTTTGTTAAATCATAGATTGATATTGTATCTGGTAAAACTTTCATTTTGAGCACCTCTTTAATATAATTATAATCTTTATTTACCGAGATATAAAATGATAAGCATAATAAAAATCCGCGTCTTCAAGGCGCGGTTTTTCGCCTAAGCCTATAAGGCCGGTTACTGGCAGCACCGATCACGGTGCTTTTTTATTTGCCAATTGCCATTGACACTCTTACTTACCCGTAA
>JBAYQC010000062.1:0-8938 GCA_041677365.1 Candidatus Izemoplasmatales bacterium
AGGAGATGTAAGTAGATGAAATTAATAAAAGCTAAGGAAAATCCAATTTTAAAACCAAACAAAAATAACCAATGGGAAAACTATTGTGTCTTAAATCCTGCGGTTATTTACTCAGAAGAGTTGAACAAATTTGTCATGTTATATCGAGCTGCAGGAGATGATGTTGAGCATTACATTTATTTGGGCTTAGCTTACTCTGATGATGGGATTAATTTTACAAGAATGAGTGACGAACCAATATTTTCACCAAATAAAGACGGAAGTGATGGTGGCGGAGTTGAAGACCCAAGACTTATTAAGATGGGAGATTGGTATTACATGACTTATGCTTCAAGACCATATGCTCCTGGAAGATATTGGCTTGAAGAAGCTAAACCATGGTTTAATCCACCTAAGGATGGTCCAACTTACCTTTCTTGGAATAACACTTTAACTCATCTAGCGATTACTAAAGATTTTAAGACTTATAAAAAGTTGGGAAGAATTACTGATTCAAGAGATGATGATAGAGATGTATATATTTTCCCGGATAAGGTTAACGGTAAGTATGTAAGAATTTCAAGACCGATGTTTGCTTGTGGAGAAGGTTACCAAAATCCTAACCCAGCAATATGGATTTCATACTCCGACGATATAATGGAGTGGAAAGATCGTGAACTCTTGATGCAAGGAAAGTACTGGTGGGAAAGCAAAAAAATCGGTGGTTCATGTCCGCCAATAAAAACAAAATACGGCTGGTTTATGATTACTCATGGAGTTTCTAAAGACGATGATACTTACCGAGTTGGAGCTATCATCATGGATTTAGAAAACCCTTCAAAGATTATTGCTAGAACTAAAGAGCCAATTATGGAGCCAGAATTCGATTTTGAAACTAAAGGATTATATAATGGTTGTGTTTTTCCAACAGGCAATGTAGTAAAAGATAATATTTTATATGTATATTATGGAGCCGCTGATAAGTTTGTGTGTGTAGCCACTTGTGAATTTGATAAGTTGCTTGAAGCGATAATAAACGAAAAATAAGTTTAAAATTTAAAAACGAGATTTTTTCTCGTTTTTTATTTTAGGTTGTTGACAAGGTATGTAAACGGTTATATAATTAAGTAACCGATAAAGTTACAAAATTATATATTTATGTATAAAGGAGTTTATTATGAAAAAAATATCTTTATTATTTATGGCCGTTATTATCGCCTTTTTGGTTGTTGGTTGTGACGGCAATATCAGTAGTTCTACAACTACAACTATCTCTACCGAAGTAACAACCACCACTACTGAAACTACCCTTTCTTCTGAAACAACCACCATGGCTTCACTAATGACTCCGTCTTCAGTTGAAGTTGTTGATAATATAATTAGTTTTTCAAGTGTTAATGGTGCTGAAAAATATCGGATAAAGATTTATGATTCTGAAGATAGCTTTGTTCGTGAGTTGAATGTAGTAAATGGATTTGATTTATCGCTTTTATTGTCACTTGGAGTTTATTCACTACAAATTAAAGCGATTGCTAATAATTATCTAGATTCAGAATATTCAGAAAAGCTAAGTTTTGAAATTATTAATCCTAATCAAATTAGTTTATTGGAAGGTACTGATATGAATAATCTCGAACATGTAAGATGGTTGGGAAGAACCTATTATGATTCTTTCCAAGAAGTAAGAAACTTTTATTTCACCGCTAGTGGTTTTGAAATTGCCTTTTATGGAACTGAGTTAAAAGTTACCTTAAAAGCCTCTAATTATACGATTCTTGGTAAACAACCGCATTTAGTCGCGTTTATCGATGGAAAAGAGGACCCTACAGAAGTTAAACTTATAGACGAAAAAGACGATCCGACAAAACCAACTCTTATTGTTTTAAATCAAGCAGAAGCTGAATATACAATAGTTAGTGGATTAGAAGAAGGTTATCATACAGTAAAGCTTCTAAAGAGAAGTGAAGCTATTGATTCTAATACCGCAGTAAAAAGTATCAGTACTAATGGATATTTTGCGGCACCACCACAACCTAAATCATTTGCTTTACAGTTTATTGCGGCGTCTTCATCTACAGGATATGGGAATTTAGGAACTTTATCAGATAATAAAACAACTGGAAATTCTGATGGTTTAAGAGCTTTTGCTTATCTAACATCGTTTTTACTAGATTCTGAGATTTCAATATTTTCAGCTAGTGGTTGGGGAGTAAGCCGGGGTTGGAATACTCCAAGCGGTAGCATCTCAGAAACAGAAAATATACCTAATGCTTTTGAATATGTAGCAATCGATGCTCAAAACCGGGTGTTGACTGAATTAGGAAAATGGGATATTACCGAATACATTCCTGATGTAATCATTGTTAATCTAGGAACAAATGATTTTAATGCTTCTGGATACTCTTCGATGAGTGAAACCGAAAAAACCGCTCTTGAAGAAAGGTTTATGGTTGACTACCATGATTTTCTTATATTACTAAATAACATGTATCCTGATGCTGAAATTATTGTTGCTTATGGTTTAATGAATGAACAGAATAAACTTGGAGATTTTACTTTACAAATTATCTCTAATGCTAATGAGACTATTGGAAGCGAAGTTGTTCATGCCTTTTTAATGGAAGGTGCCGGTACTTTAGGAAACCCTTATGGTTGTAACTACCATCCTAACGTTCAAACTAGTATGAATGTAGCTGAAGATTTAGCTGAATTTATCAGCACTTTAACAGGTAGGGCAATCGTTAGAGAAATGATTGATTAAATGATGGAAAAAAAGATTATTAATTTGAATGGAGAGTGGAAGCTTTCGTCACCGGATAAGAATATTTACGTTGATGCACAAGTTCCCGGTTCGATTTATAACGATTTGCTAGAAAACAAGATTATTCCTGACCCTTTTTATCGAGATAATGAACAATTAGTTAAAAGTTTTATGAACAGCGATTATATCTATGAAAAAACCTTTTATCTTGAAGAAATTTCTGCTAATCATAAATATGACTTAGTTTTAGAGGGAATTGATACTCTCGGAGAAATTTATCTTAATGATAGTTTGATTTTAAACATTGATAATATGCATAGAACCTATGTAATAAACCTTAATAATTTTCTTAGATCTGGTAAAAACCAATTAAAGATTATTATCAAATCACCTTTAAAATACATAGAAGATAAGAATCAGAATTATCCAATTAAATTATATCAAGCTCATGATAGCGTACCAGGATATATTCACTTACGTAAAGCTCATTATATGTTTGGTTGGGATTGGGGACCACAATTACCTGATGGAGGAATATTCAGAGATATTTATATCGAGAAATACCTTAAAAAAATCGATAAAATTACAATTAGCCAAAACCATGAAATAGACAGAGTTAAGTTATCAATTGACTTAGAAATCAATGGATTTAAAGAAGACTTATCTTATTCCTTAACTGTTTTAAATCCGGATAATTCTCTTTATGCAAATATAACAAGTAGAGATAATTTGATAAACTTAGAAATAATTAATCCCCAAAAATGGTTTCCTCATGGCTATGGGGAACAAAAACTATATAAACTAATCGTAAAAGTATTTCTTCAAGATCAATTGCTTGATGAAATAAGTAAAAAAATTGGTCTAAGAGAAGTTAAACTAAAACAAGAAACAGATAAGTTCGGCGAAAGTTTTACCTTTGTAATCAATGGTATTGAAGTTTTTGCTAAAGGATCTAATTATATACCGGAAGATAATTTATTAGCTAGAACAAAAAGAAGTAAAACCCAAGCTTTGTTAATAGCAGCTAAGGAAGCTAATCATAATATGATTAGGGTCTGGGGTGGAGGCATATACCCACCAGATTATTTCTATGAAATCTGTGATGAATTAGGACTTATGGTCTGGCAGGATTTGATGTTTGCTTGTTCAATATATCCGATGGATAGAGTTGATTTTGTCGAGAATATCAAACTGGAACTAATTGATAATTTAACAAGGATTAGAAATCATCCTTGCGTAGTATTAATTTGCGGTAACAATGAAAATGAAACTGCGGTAGAAAATTGGAACATACCTTCACTTAAGATATCGAAGGAGTTCTATATAAAACAATATCTCGAAATAATTCCCGAAATTGTAAAAGATATAACACCCGAAATCCCTTATTGGCGGTCTTCTCCAGCTTCGAAAACACTTTTTGAAGATACTAACGCTGATAGTATCGGCGATATGCATTATTGGGGTGTGTGGCATAATAACGAACCCTTTACTAACTACCGAAAGTACTATCCTCGCTTCATGAGTGAATTCGGTTTACAATCTTTTCCAGAAATAAAAACCGTTAATGAATTCACTATCGAAAGTGACCGAAATATCTTTTCTTATGTTATGGAGAAACATCAGAAAAACTCAACAGCTAATTCAAAGATTTTGGATTATCTTGGAAAACTATTTAAATATCCCAAAGATTTTGCATCATTGCTTTATGTATCGCAAGCGATTCAAGCTGAGGGTATTAGGTATGGAGTTGAACATTGGCGAAGAAATTACGGACGCTGTATGGGGATTTTATACTGGCAACTAAATGATTGTTGGCCGGTAGCTTCATGGTCAAGCATCGATTATTATCATCGTTGGAAAATCTTACATTATTCAGCTAAGAAATTTTACGCACCCGTATTAATTTCAGCAGAAGAAACTAAAGAGAATGTCTTAATTTATCTGACCAATGATAATTTAACTAATGCTAAGGGCGAGGTTAAGATAAGATTTTATGATTTCAACGGAAACATACTTTTTGAAAAATGTGAATTTATTAATGTTAAATCTCAAAGTTCAAAGCTTATTGATACTTTAAAATTAAAAGATTTTGATTTAGATTTTAAAAAGAGTTGCTTATATCTGGAATTTTCAAATGAAAAAGAAGTTATCAGTGAAAACTTTGTTTTCTTTGAACCAGATAAGTATTTAGAACTTGAAAAGTCCAAAATTAGTTACAAATTTAGAAAAACCCATGATGATTATCACTTAATCCTTTCTACAGACAAATTAGCTAAGTTTGTAAAAGTTGAAATTGACAATGAAGATATTGTTTTCAGTGATAACTATTTCCACTTAATACCGGGAAAAGAAAAAGTTATTAGTTTTACTTCAAGTATAGATCTTAAAAACAAAACTAATCAAATTAAAATAACGTCATTATACGATAGTTATTAAAGGAGAGTTGCATATGAAAAAAGTCAGTATGTCAGAAATCGCTGAAGTCGCAGGAGTCTCTAAAGTAAGTGTTTCAAAAGCATTGTCTAATAAAGAGGGTGTGTCTGAAGAACTCCGGACTAAAATTAAAGAAATAGCTAGTAGTATGGGCTATAGAATCAATAATTCTGCAAGGAGTTTAAAAACCGATAGACAATACAATATCGGGATTTTAATATCGGAAAAATTTGTAATGGATAATGAAGCTTATTACTTCAGTGTTTGTGGAGAAATTATCAAAAAGCTAGATAATTACGGAACCTCAGGAATTATGGAAATAATCAGCGCTAAAACTGAGACTGACAGAGTTTTACCAAGAGTATACAATGAAAAAAAGGTTGACGGTATTATCGTGCTAGGACAACTTTCTACAGCTTACTTAGAAGTCTTAGAAAAAATAACTATTCCAATGATTTATTTTGATTTTTATGTTCAAAACTCAAAAATTGACGCTATTGTATCGGATAACTTCTATTTAGGCTATCAATTAACTGATCTTTTAATTGATAAAGGGCATAAAGAGATTGCTTATGTTGGTAGTATCAAGGCTACTTCAAGTATTCAAGACCGGTATTTAGGTTATTACAAAGCCTTAATTGAGCATGGTATTCATCTAAAGCATGATTATGTATTAGAAGACAGAGATGAAACTGGTAAATTTATCGAACTTGATTTACCGGAAAAATTACCAACAGCTTTTGTTTGTAACTGTGATCGAGTGGCTTTCTCTTTAATTAACAAATTAAAATCAATGGGAGTAAAAGTCCCTGAAGAATGTTCGGTAGTAGGTTTCGATAATTCTTTATTTTCAACCTTAGGCGAACCAAAAATCACTACAGTTGACAACAATTTAGAAAAGATGGTATCTACAGCCGTAAAGGTCATTTCTAAGAAGATTAATAATCCTTTAAAAACCTATGATAGAATCTTAGTCCCAGGAACGATTATCGAAAGAGATTCTGTGGCATATATCTAAAGAATGCGAGGAAAAGATGAAAAAATTACTATTATTTATTAGCGTATTATTTTTCAGTTTTAGTATCTTGGCATGTACTAATAATACTACTACTGATACTATCCCCACTAATTCTACGGAACAAATTGATAAACAAATTGAAGTTTCTAAAGAAAATATTGAAATTGCCTTAGGGTCTGAATATATCTTAGAATATGAATTAAACTTTGAACCCTTAGGTTCAGAGGCTATCACCTTCAGTTCATCAAATGAAGAAGTAGCTACAGTTGATAACTTAGGTAAAGTAAAGGCAATTGATTACGGTGAATCTGTAATAACGATTAGCTACTTAAATGAAGCAGAAGCACAGATAAGAGTTTTGGTTAATCAGTATTATGAAATTGTTCTTCCAAACAAACTAACCCTTGCCCTTGAAGAAGACTTAAATCTGACGGGCGCGATGATTAATATCTACAACATAAATCACAGTTTTGTTGAATCTATTCCGATAGAACCAGAGTTTATCATTGATGATAAAAAAGGAGAATCTGGATCAGTTCTAGTGGAACTTACTTACAATGATGTCAATTTAAGTTTTGAAATTTATCGTTTAAGTGAGAAACAAAGTAATATTCGCTTTGATGATTTTATTTATTTGAATCAAGAAATTATCGTTGGAGAAAGATTAGATTTTGCGCTTATGAAAGCGGATGTTGATCTATTGAAAATGAGTTTAGATAATGTTTATGATTATGAAGAAATCAATATTTATGCTTTAATTGATACGCCTTCAGAAAAACTTGATAAGATCTTTGCTTTTTGGTACCAAGATTTTCAAGAACGACTTACTAATGTGACAATTAATCCCAACCTTAGACTGGAAGGAAAAGTAAATGATTTAGCTGATGACTACGATTATTTTGTTGGCTTTAGAGAAGAGGGCAACCCTCATTACCGGTTAAGATACCTTCCCGAAGAAAGTGGAGTACATCAAGTCACTGTAGTTGTTGAAGTTGATGGAATTCAGATTCAAACCTTTACTAAAGATTTTACTGTATCTGAAGAGGTAAAGGATAATTACCGAGGGTTTGTAAGAATTGATTCCAGTGATAATCAAAACTTCATATTCGACAATGGTGAAACTTATTTACCTGTAGGACAAAATGTTGCTTGGTATTCATCGGTTGAAAGAAAGCATTACGATTATAAAGCTTGGTTTGAAAAGATGGGTGAAGTCGGAATGAATTATTCAAGAGTTTGGATGGCTGCTTGGGGGTTTTCACCATTTTGGGATGATATTTATAATTTCGATGAGCGACAAACTAATCTTTATTCTTTAGATAAAACTATCGAAATGGCTGAGGTAGAAGATATTTATATCCAACTTTGTATATTACATCATGGTATGTTTTCAAGTGATGTAAATCCAATGTGGCCAGATGCCCAAAACACTTGGTATGTAAATAAGTATGGATCAAATCCTTATGCTGAGGTAATAGCTGATTCAGGGCTTTTCTTTACAAATCAAGAAATTAAAGAAAACTTTAAGAATCAACTTAAATATATTGTGGCGAGATATGGATTCAGCGATAAGATTATGAGTTTTGAACTCTTTAATGAAGTAGACTGGATTGAAACTTATAATGTTAGCGACGGGTTATTCTGGCACCAAGAGATGGCTGATTATTTAAAGAGCATTGATACTAATAAACATCTTTTAACCACCTCACTAAATAACCAAAGTATTTATGCTAATAACTATAAAGTTTTTAATTTGAACAGTATTGATTTCGTTAATGTTCATCATTATGGAATCTATAATCATGTGGATTATCTTCCGGCTCGTCAATATACAACTAGAAATCTATTTAATAAACCTGTACTTTATAGTGAAATCGGTTATAGCGGTATGGGAGGAGCGGATCAATATCAAGTCGATCCCAATAACGTAACTTTACACCAAGGCCTTTGGGCAGGAGCTTTAGGCGGTGGTGCTGGTAGTGGAATGCATTGGTGGTGGGAATCTTGGACAGAAACTTATGATGTTTATTCAAGTTATCAAGGACTAGCAACTTTTGCAAAAGAGTTAGATTTAACTGGTGATGATCAGGTAAAAGTAAATAGTGAAGTTGATAATTATGACCTTTTAAACATTAATTCAATTTCTACAGGTTATATGGGCTATCAATATCAAGATCGAATTTATTTATATGTATACGATAAATCCTATAATTTGCATAATCAAACTGTAGCCGCTAAAAGCGCCTTACAGTTAACGGCTTATAATCTTCTATCTGGAACTTACTCGTTAACTTGTTACGATACCATAACCGGAGAAATTATCGCCAGTAGTGAAATTATTGTCAGTCAAGATAACGTTAATTTGAGCTTACCAAGTTTTACAAGGGATATAGCGGTAATCTTAGAGATTAATAATTAAAATAAAAATATAAGATGAAAGAGGACAAGAGAAGATGAACAAATATAAAGTTTATAGTGAAGAAATAAAAAATATGCCTTGGGAAGAACGACCTAAAGACTGTGATTCAGTTGTTTGGCGTTCAAAACTCAATCCCATCGTAAAAAGAAATCCCGTTAA
Organism: Candidatus Izemoplasmatales bacterium; assembly: GCA_041677365.1. Classification (GTDB taxonomy): domain Bacteria; phylum Bacillota_I; class Bacilli_A; order Izemoplasmatales; family Hujiaoplasmataceae; genus UBA2289. The sequence continues at coordinate 8,770 of JBAYQC010000062.1, forward strand.
AGACATTGCTAGAATTTTTAATTCTGCAGTTGTTCCTTGGGAAGACGGAACCTTTATTGGTGTCTTTAGGGCAGAAACCGTCCATACTTTACCACATATGCGGGTAGGGAGAAGTAAAGACGGTATCAATTGGGTTTTTGAAGAAAAGCAATTAGAAATGGTTGATGAA
>JBAYQC010000063.1:0-8908 GCA_041677365.1 Candidatus Izemoplasmatales bacterium
AGGGTTATATGTGTGGTATAGTTGGTTACACTGGTGAGCTTAAAGCTACCGATGTTATTTTGAATGGGCTACAAAAACTTGAATATCGCGGTTATGATTCTTGTGGTATAAGTTTCTTTGATCAACATAAAGCTAATTTTAAAACTTATAAAATTCCCGGAAGAGTAGATAAGTTAATCAATAGTTTTGATTATCAAATTGAAAATCATATCGGTATTGGACATACTAGATGGGCTACACATGGAGCTCCTAATCAGTTAAATTCACATCCACATATGTCTGCATCTGACCGGTTTATTGTCGTTCATAATGGTGTGATTGATAATTACCGGGAATTAACAGCAAGATATTTGGAAAACATAGTTTTTAAAAGTGAGACTGATACTGAAGTTATCGCTAACTTAATAGAAACTTTTGCAAAAACAATGAAAGTAGACGAAGCAATTAGAAAAACTTTGTCACTTTTAGAAGGGTCATATGCCTTATTGGTAATGGATAATAAAAACCCTGATACTATCTATGCTGCAAAGAATAAAAGTCCTCTAATTCTTGGAAGTTCAAACAAAGGAATTACTCTTGCTTCGGATTTAATGGCATTGGTGGGCAATTCCACAAATTATTATTTAATTGAGGATAAAACCTTTATCATTTCTAAATGCAATGGAAAACCAGATTTTCAAGCTTTTGATATCATTGGTAAACCATTAAAATTGTCTGCTCATAAATTAGCGCTTACTCATAGTCAAATCGACAAAGCTGGTTATGAGCATTTTATGTTAAAAGAGATTTCTGAGCAACCTACAATTATTCGTAAAATTCTTTCATCATATTTAGATGGCAACAAATTTAAGTTTGATACAGAGATAATTGAAGTATTAAGAAAAAAGAAACGCCTATATATAATCGCAGCAGGTACTTCAATGCATGCAGGATTCATCGGAAAACATTTTTTTGAGACTGTAGCTCAGATTCCTGTAGAAGTGTTTATCGCTAGTGAGTTTGCTTATAATCAACCGCTCTTAGAAAAAGATTCTGCATTTATCTTGATTTCACAGTCAGGAGAAACCGCAGATTTAAGAGCTTGTCTTTTAAATATCAAACAACAAAATTTCTTAACGCTTACAATAACAAACGTTATAACTTCGACTCTAGCTAGAGAAGCAGATTTTGCCTTAGAAATTTTTGCTGGTCCGGAAATTGCTGTAGCTTCAACGAAGGCTTATGTTGCTCAAGTCAGTGTTTTAGCAATTCTAGCCTTTGCTATAGCTAAAAATCATAGTTTGGATCTTAATTTAGAATTATCAAAAGTATCAATGGCTATTGAAACGGTTATTGACAGTAAAGACTACATTGAGAAACTTGTAAAAGAAAAACTAAAAAAACGTAACTGTTTCTATATCGGTAGAGGAATTGATTATTATACCTGTTTAGAAGCTGCATTGAAATTAAAAGAAATCTCCTATATTCAAACTGAAGGCTTTGCAGCTGGAGAATTAAAACATGGTACAATCGCCTTGATTGAAAAGGATGTACCAGTAATAGCTATTATCACTCAGAAGAAAACTAGTCACAATACTAGATCGAATATTCAAGAAGTTAGAGCCAGAGGAGCTAACAGCTTAATTATTTCGACTGAGAACGTTTCAGATCCTAGTGATGAGATTATTCTACCAGAAGTGCATGAACTATTCAGTCCTTTGCTTTCAGTTGTTCCTACGCAATTGATTGCTTATTATAAAGCAAAGCAACTAGGTTTAGACATTGACAAGCCAAGAAATTTGGCAAAATCTGTAACTGTGGAGTAGATTATGAAATATTTTGGAACTGATGGTATCAGAGGAAAAGCATATGAATTTATCGATGAAAAACTAAGTTTTTTAGTCGGTAAAAGTTTGTATCAATTTAAAAATCAAGTTGATAAAATCGTTATCGCTAGAGATACGAGAGAATCAGGAAAAATGATTGTCGAAAATATTAAAAAAGGTGCTATTTTAGGTGGCTTAAATGTTGTTGATTTGGGTGTAGTAGCTACGCCGATATTAGCTTTTGCGGCTAAAGAATTAGATTGTTTTGGAGTGATGGTCACTGCGTCTCATAATCCTTATCAAGATAATGGGATTAAGATTTTTAATCGTGGGAAAAAGTCTTCTCCAGAAGAAGAAGTGTTAATTGAAAATGTTATTGATAATGATATAGATTTAACAAATATAGTTGTTGGCAAAGAATTAGAAAACAACGAAATTCTTTTAAAATATTTTCAATTATATGAGTACTTTCCGCAGAACTTGAAATTGAAAGTAGCTTTTGATCTTGCTAACGGAGCTGGTATTACTTCAGCTAAAGAGGTTCTTCCAAAATTCGTTTCTAAGGCTTTGTTTATTGCTGATAAACCCGATGGGTTGAATATCAATAAAGACTCTGGTTCTACACATTTAGACCATTTAAAGGCATTTGTAAAGAAGAATAAATGTGATTTAGGAATTGCTTTTGATGGAGATGCTGATCGCGTATTAGTGATTGATGAAAACCTTGAGGTTCTCGATGGAGATTTGTTAATTTATGTATTTGCTAAATACTTAAAACAAGAGTCATTACTCAAAAATAATATCGTTGTTTTATCTAAAATGAGTAATTTGGGAATAATAAAAGCTCTTAATAACCTCGGGATAAAAGTTATTCAAACTGAAGTTGGCGATAAATATATTTTCCAAGCCTTAGATCAAAACCAAGCAGTACTTGGTGGTGAAAATTCTGGACACATCATCAATAGAACAATTTTTGATACCGGTGATGGGGTTTTAAACGCATGGTATTTGTTAAAAGTTATACAGTATTTTGGTAAAAAGATAGGTGATTTAAAGAAAGAAGTATCTTTTTATCCAGATAAATTAGTTAATATAAAGAATATTGATAAAGAAATTGCCTTTAACGAAGATGTTGTAAGCCTTGTAAATGAATATCGTGATAAATTAGGTGAAGACGGAAAAGTTTTAGTTCGTCCTAGTGGTACCGAGCCACTTATAAGAGTAAGCGTTTCTTGTGAGTCTCAAGCTTTAGTTGATCAAATTATAGAAGATTTAGTCAAGACGATAGAAATGAAAAGGGAGGAAAGTAAGTGATTTCACTTACAAAAGAGATTTAATATGAAAAATTATGGAATCATTTTAGCTGCGGGTAAGGGAACTCGCATGAAAACCGAATTACCAAAATGTGCATATCCATTATTGAAAAAGCCGATGATAGCTTATATTGTTGAACATCTTTATAAATCAACAATGATTGATGAGTTAATTACCATTGTAGGACATAAAAAGGAAGTAATTCAAGAAATTTTAAATTCAACTGTAAGCTATGCAGTTCAAGAGGAACAGCTGGGTACGGGCCATGCTGTTTTATGTGCTAAAAATCATATTAAAGACAATGAAGGTTTAACGATAATTCTTCCTGGAGATATGCCTTTAATTGATGAAGAGGTAATTCAAAAAGCAATTAAAGAGCATATTGAATTTCGCCATGATTTGACTGTTGTTAGTACAATTGTTGATGAACCTTTTGGGTACGGAAGAATCATCCGCGATGACGCTCATTATTTAAATGCAATTATTGAAGAAAATGATGCATCTGAAGATGAAAAAGAAATTAAAGAAATCAATACTGGTATCTATATCATTGATAATGAATTTTTAGTACCAGCACTCGAAAAAATTGACAATAAGAATGCAAAAAAAGAGTATTATCTAACCGACATAGTTAAAATAATGAAAAAATCAGGAAATCTAGTCGGAACCTATTTGCTTAAGAAATCCTTTAAAGCTATGGGGATTAACGATCTATATACTCTAAGCAAGGCAGAAACGATATTAAGGGAGAATATTAATAAGAATTTAATGGTTTCAGGTGTAGCTATGATTAACCCGGAAACTATTACAATTGGACAAAATGTTGTTATCGAGCAAAATGTAGTTATCCATCCCAACACATACATTACCGGAAATTCTTTAATAAAAAGTGGTTCAGTTATCGGGCCTAATACAGAAATTCATAACTCTAAAATCGGAAAAAATGTCAGTTGTAAACATTCTTTGATCTACAATTCAGTTGTAAATAATGATACTAGAATTGGTCCATTTGCTCATTTAAGAGATGGTGCTAATATCGGTGAAAAGAATCGAATCGGTAATTTTGTGGAAGTGAAGAAGAGCATTACCGGAAACAATTTTAAAGCTTCACATCTAGCTTATATCGGTGACGCTGAAATTGGTGATAACGTTAACTTTGGTTGTGGAGCAATTACAGTAAATTACGATGGATTTAATAAGTATAAAACCGTAATTGGTGATGATGTATTTGTTGGTTGTAATTGTAATTTAATTGCTCCAATTAATATTGAAGATAGTTCATTTATTGCTGCTGGATCTACACTTGATAAAAATGTTCCAAAAGGTTCTTTAGCAATAGCAAGAGCTTATCAAGTTAATAAAGAGAACTATATTCGTAAGAGTAAATGCGATCTTGATAAAAAATAGTTGACAAGTTCAAAGAAATATATTATAATCAACACGGTTAAAAAATAGAAAGTAGAAGTACCCACTTCTCACCTGATTGAAGAATCAATAGGTAAAAGCTAGTTCATCTGTTATTTTATGGATAAAGTGGGTACCTCAGGTATCCATTTTTTTATACCTTGGAGGTGTTTTAAGATTTTATATAACAATCAAAGACCGGTAAAGAAAGAAACTAATTTAATCAACGAAGAAATTCGCTTTAAGCAAGTATTAGTTATTGGAGCCGATGGTTTTCAATATGGCGAAAAATCAATTACTGAAGCTAACAAAATTGCTAGAGAAAAAGGGTATGATTTGGTTTTAGTTGCGCCAAATGCTAGACCACCAGTTTGCAAGTTGATGGATTATAGTAAGTTTCGCTATGAACAACAACGTAAAGCTAGAGAAGCTAAAAAGCATCAAAAAACCGTTGAATTAAAAGAGATTCGTATGACGGCAGTTATCGATACTCATGACTTTGAAACAAAACTTAGAAACGGAGTTAAGTTTTTAAGTAAAGGTAACAAGTTAAAAGTATCAGTAAGATTGCCATACCGAGCTGGTTCAGCTTTAATTGAACAAGGAAAAGATGTTCTAAATCGTTTTGCGGAAGGCTGTAATGAAGTAGGCGAATTAGAAAACCGGATTAGCCATGATGGAAGATTTTTATCTATGGTTTTAACACCGTTAAAAAAATAATTTAAAAGGGGAGAGTTATCATGCCAAAAATGCGTTCACATTCAGGAACTAAAAAAAGACTTAAAAGAACTGGTTCTGGCAAATTGTCAAGACCATCAACTTTTCATGGCCATTTAATGAGCCATAAATCACCAAAACAAAATCGTCAAGCAAGAAATACTGAAATTGTATCTAAATCAGACGAAAAAAGAATCAAACATATGGTTCCATATCTATAAGAGTAGGAGGTTAAGAAGAAAATGCCAAGAGTAAAAGGAAGCTTTGTCACAAGACAAAGACGTAAGAAAATTATCAAATTAGCCAAAGGTTATTATGGTGCTAAACACTTGTTGTTTAAAACAGCGAAAGAACAAGTAATGCATTCATTCAAATATGCTTATAGAGACCGTCGTCGCAGAAAAAGAGATTTCCGTAAACTATGGATTACGAGAATCAATGCTGCAGCACGTTTAAACAATTTAAGCTATTCAAGATTGATCAATGGATTAAAAATCGCAAATATTGAAGTAAATCGTAAGATGTTAGCTGATATTGCAATTCAAGATCCTAAGGGCTTCAGCGATTTATGTAAACAAGCAGAAAAAGCATTAGCAAAATAAAGTCTAGAAATAGACTTTTTTTATTTGTTCTTTTTCAATATTTATGATAAACAATTGTTAATTAAGGTAAATTTTGGTAAAATATTAAATAACAAAGCATTTAATTATTTTAATATTACAGGTGAAAGATGACTAAACGGATTATTAATGTTTTTGGATCCTCTGGTTCTGGATCAACAACTTTAGCGAAAAATATCGCTGAAGAATACAATTTTTATCATATAGATGTTGATGATTGTTTGTGGGAAGATACTGACCCGCCATTTTCACATCGAAGAGATGATGCATTAGCAAGAGAGATTTTATTAAAGGAAATTACTAAAGCGGATAATATTGTTATCTCTGGCTCACTTGTAGGTTTTGGCGATGATATCAAGAAGCTAATTTCACTATTTGTTTTCATAAACCTAGATATTTCGGTGCGAATCGAAAGAATTAACAAACGTGAGAAAAAGCGCTTTAAGAGCAGAATTTTACCTGGTGGAGATCTTTATCAGAAACATTTAGATTTCTTAGAATGGGTCAGTAATTATGAAACCAATCCTGAATATATTAGATCGAGAAAACAACATCTTTTATGGCTTGAGGATGTAAATGTTCCAGTACTTAAAGTTACAGAAGAATTGTCAAAGAAGGAACTTTTACTATTGGTTAAGCCTTTCATCAAGACAATAAAGGAGTCTAAATAATGTTATCTTTTAGTTTAATTATCAAAGTGATTATCGCCGCAACTTTATTGTATTTTGTTTTAAATGCTTTTTTTAGATATCATTTACAGAATGAACTCTCTCAAGCAATTTTGTTCTTAGGAATAATGATAGTTCTAATCTTCTATAGTGATTCAGATTATAACAATGCTTTTTCGATAATTATTGGAGTTCTTTTCTTCATTTATTTGGTTGTAAGATTCATCTTTTATAAGAAGAGAATTTCTTATTATATCCTGTTAAATTTTAATAGTAACCATGCGAAAAATATTATTGAAAATAATGAGGATTTAGACATTTCCTACAAGACTTATTCCAAATATTTCTGTTTGATTAAGTTTTATGATTACGAATCATCTTCGCTCCGAAAGTTGTTTAAACTATTTGAAAAATCCTTGAATGAATACAAGTTGAAGCTAACTTTAAAACATTATTGGGTTGTTATACTATATTTGGTAATTGTTACAATACTTTGGCGTTTTTAGGAGATGTACTATGGAAAATTATAATATTAAGGTATTATCTGTAAACCGCGATAAAACGAAGTTTTTCGGAGTTGATTACTTTGTTGATCTTTGCGATGGCTCTTGTGATATATTCAAATATTTCTTTAGTTCTATTGATTATTTGGGACAATATCGCAATGAGGAAGTTAGGTTTAACGAATATAAGTTTCAACAATTTAAGCATGAGGTTCAAGATTTAGAATCTAAGAAAATTGTTGGGATTTATCAAAATCCAGATATTTATAATTGCCTATCAACTTTAAAACCAGTTCTTGAGGTTTTAGAGAAGAATCAACTTGGTCTATTTTTAGAAACTAATTCGCCAAAAATCATCGAAGATTTAGACTTGTTAAAATCATTTTCTGAAAAATTACCGCTTTTAATTGCTTTTCCAATTACCGCTTATCAAAAATTAGATTTAAGTATAATTCCAGAAACTAATTATTTGGATAACAATTTTAAACTTTTGCATAAAATACAAGATATTGGTTTAAATGTTGGACTTGTATTAAAGCCTTTGATTCCTAAGATTAATGATCAGATTGAAGAAATCGAGAAAATCTTGAAAAAAAGTGCTTCTTTGAACTTGAAATTTGTTTATCCAAGTTTCACTCTTTATTTTGATAGTTTTAAACTTAAAAACTTTTATGATATAATAAATACTGAAAGACCACAGTTAAAAAATTATTATTTTGATAACTATGGTTTAAAGTATAATTGGGAAAGCGAAAACTTGAATGAGTTAAAACGAGCTTTTGTTTTCAAAGCAAAAAAATTAGGAATAAGCATTGCGATGAGAGATATTATCAGTCTTTATCGTGATGATAAATTTTTTCAATTAAAATTATTTTAAGGAGTGATTGATTATGTTTTTAATCGTTGAAGCAATTGAAAATAACAAGGAAACCATAATAATATTTGTTTTAGCATTGGTAGTGATTATCGGAGTTTATCTAATCTTTTTCGCTCCGAAAAAAGCGGAGAAAGGTAAGGAAGATCAGGTTATTAAGAATAGTAATGAAGATGAATTAAGACCAGATGTTATAGATGAACCTTTCACTAAAAGTCCAGAAGATTTGAGTTCAAATCAAGACATGCCAGTAGTAGGTACTGATTTTCAAAATCCTAGTTCTAATAATGAGCAAACCTTAGTCCAAGAACAAACTCATCAAGAACTTGAACGTGTTGAACCGCTAGATCCAAAACTAAAAGAAACTTTGCCAAATGATGATACTGAAACTGTTGATGAAGAGCCTGTTTCAGAAAATCAAGATGAAGAAGTTTCTGAAAATGAAGAAGTACTTGATGAAAAAATCTCAGAAGCTTTATATTCAGAAGAAGATAAAACAGAAGAAACTGTAGAGGTTGAAGAAGAAACTAATACTTCAGAAGAAGACCAAGATTCTGAAGAAAAAACTGAACTTGGTAAATATCACGTGTTATATCGTAAAGAAGATAGTAAATGGTATGTAAAACGCGAAGGTTCAGAAAAGGTTTTGAGAGTATTACAAACCCAACAAGAAGCTATTGCATGGGCTACTATTAAGGCCTTGAACCAAGATACTACTATAGTTATTCATAAGCGTGATGGTAAAATTAGAAAGCAAAACTATTAAGGTTTTGCTTTTTTCCACCAACAAAATTGGAAGTTCAATTGTTTATATTAGTGAAGCTAAAGAAAGCATTCACTATTCAAGGAAATTATACTGGTGAGGTGATTGAATTGTGAGTGCTAGTTTACAAATCTTAGTCAATCGTTTAAAAAACGGAGACAAAGAGGCTTTTGATTTAATTTATGAAAATACTCACAGACAAATATTTTTTGTGGTATTGCCGATAGTTAATGATAGACT
>JBAYQC010000064.1:0-8770 GCA_041677365.1 Candidatus Izemoplasmatales bacterium
AATCGCCGCAAAAACACTTGAGAACACGTAGTTTTCAAGATATTTTGTTGTGAATCTAACATCTTCGGGTGATGTATTCCAAGTGAATGGATGAACAGATTTTTTCATTAAACCAGCGCTTCGATCAAAATTTAAGACATCGATAAGATAATCGCAAAATAATTCTTGTTTTTTGGGATCGTACTTATCATTGATAAATTTATCGTAATTGGGTTTTTTAGCATCTAAAATTTGTTTTACAAATGGTACTAAATCTTTTCTTAAAGCATTGAAGAATTTATCATAATCTTCCATGGTCATACCCTCTTCATAGTCGTCTAATAAAGTGTTATAGGGGTTTTCAGAAGAATTATAGTAAAGAGCAAACTTTCTATTAAATTCAATGATCTTCTCTAAAGTAGCTTTAAAAGAATCATAGTCGTCGTTAGCTTTAGCATCTTCCCAAATTATTTGAGCATCATTGATTAATCTCTGATACTCTATGTACTCATCTTCGGGGATATTGATAATCTTATCAATTTGCTTTTTAGCTTTTTTAATTTCCCTTTGCGTTAAATCGTCATATTTATCTAACTCTTGATAAAGTTCATTGATAAATTTAATCGATTCGGGATTTGTTTGCATAGCAAATAGTTCTTTTGACAACTCAGACAACATTTCTCCTCTTCTTCTAAACGCTTTTCTTGGAGCTTCTGTGTTTGAATCCCATCCTGCTAGTTGTAATACGTAAATATAGGCTTTGATTTTCTTTACTCTAGCCCTAAATTGTTTGATTTTATCCATTTTTTCACCTCTTTTTTTATTATAACACTTTTAAGCTAATTTTATAAAAGAAAAAGAGAGTTTTTCAAAAACCCTCTTTAGTCACTATTCATCATACATTTTTTCGTAATCATCCATATATTCATTGTATTCTTCATCGTCGAAATCATCTTCGTCTTCATCAATTTCATATGTATAATCTTCTTCTTCAAACTCTTCATCTTCTTCTTCGAATTCATCAAACAAGCTTTCTTCATCATCATCTGAGAAATCTTCATCGAATTCTTCGTCAATGTCGTCTTCTAAATCGTCGACATCATCTTCAAGATCTTCGTCATCATAATCTTTTTCGTAGACATCTTCATCTTCTTCGTCTTCATCCTCATCTTCATCAGTATCAATGTCGAAATCTTCTTCGTCTTCATCAGACTCATATTGTGATAACTCATCTTCGTAATCAGGATACTCATCATAATAAGCTCCATCTTTATCCCAAAGATCAATAGCTTGTCGACCTTTAATATCCCATTCGTCATCACCGACATAAATGAAACGAGCGGATAAAATGAAATCAGCATAAACTTGAGAAATTAAATCCATTTTTTCTTCCTCAGGAATTTCTTTTTCTTCAACAATGCGATCAAATATTTCCATAAATGTCATCGCCTTGTTGTTTTCTTTAAGAATTAAGCCAGCTAATTCCATTATTGACATATTTTTTCTATCAGTCATTTACAACCATCCAATCTTATTAATTAATCTTTTTTGCTTTACATATTATATAGCAAAGTAAAAAATAATACAAGTAACAATTTCTAAAAGTTTTATTCGGGTAGTTCTTGAGCGTCTTTATGGTACGAAAACTCTTTGTTTATGACATTTAAAGCCATGTTATAACAGTGATCACCAATTCTTTCGATATTCGATAAAATATCGACATAGAATCCAGCTTCAATTTCCGTGCAACTTTGATCACTAATTCTATTGATATGATTCTTTCGGTATTCTTTTACCAATTGATCAATTTCCGCTTCTACACTTTCCATCTCATGAGCAATCTTGATATCTTCATTGAAATAAGCGTTAAGTGCTCTTTCTAATTGTTTGCGGATTATATTGAATAAATTGGTCAATTCTTCTTTTGTTTGGTCATGCATAATAATTTTGCGTTCTTTACGTTCTTGAAATAGTTCAAATAGATTGTCAAAATGATCACCGATTCTTTCCATATCCGTAATTGTATCGATGTCTTTAGCTACTCTTTGAATCTGTTTATCTGAAAGATCATTAGCCCCAATTTCTACAAGATAATTATGAATTTTATCATCCATAGAGTCCAACAATTCTTCACATTGCTCGCCTAATTCAATTGCCTTTAAGTCATCTTCAAAAGCATAATTATAAGCAAACTCAAGCATTCCTCTAGCGACATTTCCCATATTTAGCATTGCACTTTTAACGTTTTCTAACGCTAAATCTGGGGAAGATTTTAGTAAAAGTTTATCCAACACAATATCATCAACAACAATTTCATCCTTTGATGGTAATATTTTGGTTACTGCCCAAACAATTTGTTTAACGAACCAAAACAGGATTAATACAGTCGCAATATTAAAACTAACATGAGCTAGAGAAACTGTAAATTTATCGACCGTGTAGTCAATCCCAATCAAGTTGGATAACCACATGATAAATTCTGTATAAGGCCTGATTAAAATTAAAAAGAGTATTGTTCCAAAAAAGTTAAATAGTACGTGGACCAAAGCAGTACGTTTAGCACTTGTAGTTCCGCCTACTGAAGCCATTATCGAGGTTACTGTAGTACCAATATTATCACCAAGAACTATCGCAATCGCTCCGATTAAAGGAACTCCTCCAGTTGCATATAATTGTTGCAGAATACCAATTGTTGCACTTGATGATTGAATTATCGCAGTTGTTAATACCCCAACCAAAACACCTAAAATCGGTTTGTCTCCAACGCTTTGCAGAGCGTTAGAAAATGCATCTAGTTGAACCAATTGTTTTAAAGCCGCACCCATCGTATCTAAACCGAAGAATAACATACCAAAGCCAAAAAGAACTTTACCGAAATGTTGGATTTTCTTCTTTTTGATAAAAAAGATTAATATCGCTCCAACAAACATAATCGGCATCGCATATGAACCAATGTCTAAACTAATTAATACAGAAGTAAATGTCGTACCGATATTAGCGCCGAAAATAACCCCCACAGCTTGCGGTAAAGTCATTAATCCAGCCCTAACTAAACCGACCACTAAAGCACTGGTCGCTGAAGATGACTGAATAAGTGCTGTCAGAATAATCCCAACGAAAATCCCTTTCAAGGGTGTGTTAGTAGTTTTCTCTAAAAATAACTTTAACTTCGAACCCGCTAATTTCTTTAAAGAATCGCTCATAAGATTAATTCCAAAAAGAAAAATTCCCAGTCCGCCAATTATTTCAAATACGGTAACTTTCCAATCAATAGACGCTAAAAGCACCATCGGCATAAGAATCTCCTATTTTAATTAGATTTAAACCGAATTTATTATATCAAATCATCTATAAATTACAAGCAATAGTTTTATTAAATTATAGTGATTGTTTGTATTCCTTCACTAATGCATCAGCATCTTTTAATAATTCATCCGTTTTATCCCAAGTTCCTAGATTAGCTCCACATGCCATAGCATGTCCACCACCATCATATTTATTTGCTAATTTATCTATAGATGGGCCTTTAGAACGAAGTCTAGCTCTGACAATATTATTTTCATACTCAGCAAATAACATCCATACTGGACAATCTTCTAATGTTGATAATTCATTAACTAGAGAAGTTGCCTCTTCTAAAGACACATCAAATTTTTCGATTATGTCCGGGGTCATTTTAATATAAGCGACTCCATTTTCAGTTTTTTGAAAGTTTAGTAAGACATATCCTTGCAATTTCATTAAACTTTCCGATTTTGAACTCAATCTAGTCAAAACATCTACGAAATCAACACCAAAGTCTAGTAAATGAGCAACTGCCACAAAAGTATCCGCAGTTACTGAACGGAAGCGAAATCTTCCGGTATCAGTCACGATTCCTGTATAAAGAGCGATAGCTGCTTCCATATTGATTTTGAGTTCTTCTTGAAAGCGTAAATAAAATTCTAAAATTATTTGTGCAGTAGCTGGTCTTGTAGTATCGACATAAATTAAATCGCCATAGTCAGATACAGGGATATGGTGATCAATTTTTATTACATACTTAGCTAATTTAAATCTTTGATCAGATACTCTATCTTCAGAAGCAGTATCCACAACAATTGATAGTGCATCTGTAAATAAATCATCACTGATAACATCAGGTGTACCAACAAAACTAACATAGTCTGCAGACTCACCAACCACATAAACTTCCTTTTCCGGGAATGAGGTTTTAATAATATTTTTTAACCCAAATCCCGCTCCATAACAATCTCCATCTGGTCTGATATGCATATGGATTATAATTCTTTTAAATTCTTTTATTTTTTCTAATATTTGTTCTTGAATCATTTGTTTTCATCTCCTTTGATTAAACCGTTTAAATCTTCAATTATTCTATCTACTTCTTCCCATTCATTTACTGAACAACCACAAGCATAAAGATGTCCGCCTCCGCCATATTTTTTAGCAATTTCTAAGACTGGATAATCTCTTGACCTAAACTCACAGACTATTTTGCCTATTTGTTTATCATAGGTAAAATTTGCCCATATAGGTATTTCTTTGATTCCTGCCATTTGTCCGATTAATCCACGACTAACGAAGGAAGGGCTTAAATTGTATTTATCGAGAAAATCTTGATTATTTTTTCGGTAAGCTACATTCTTTTCAGTAATTTCAATGCTGTTAAAGAAGATATTTTTGATTTTTTTATTTTCTAAATTTTCTAAGTAAATTAAATTGTGAATCTCATTTATGTCTATATCCTTGTTTAGTAATTTACCGGCAATACTTAAAGTCCTCGCTGTTGTAGAACTGTACATAAATCTACCGGTATCACCAATAATTCCCATATAGAGAGCTCTTGCGGAGCTTTTATTGACTTCAATATTCCATTTCATAAGCAAAGTAAAGATCATTTCTGCCGTTGAAGAAGCATCTGTATTTCTAATGTAGTAATCGTAATCAATGTCTGGTAGGTTTTGATGGTGATCGACTAGAATTAATTTATCATAGTTTAAATAATCAATCTCATTAAGCATTTGTTTGGCTACTGTATCAAGAATAAAAACCAAAGATTTTTTTCTTTCAGCAATGTCTACTTCGGAAAGTGATTCAAAAAAATTTAAGTTATTGTCATCTCCTACAACATAAATATTTTTTTCAGGGTATTTGTTTTTTAGTGCGTAAAACAATCCAAATTGCGCTCCATATGCATCCAAATCAGGATTTTTATGCCTTGCAACAATAATTGAATCATAAGTTTCAACTAAATTTAACACTTCTCTTTCCATAATGACCTCCATTATTATTTTAACATTACATTTTAACACAAAAAGAAATAGATATCTATTGGGATGCTGTAAATATCTAATGAAGCTAATTATTTATTTAATATATTTTGTAATTGTGATATAATTACTATCGCAATCTAATAATGAATGGAGTTTTTCGTGTGAATTTATTCAAAAGAATTATCATTGGTTTATTTTTGGTTTTGGCTGTTGGTATGACTGTTGCCTGTAATGGCGAAACCTCAACGACTACGACTGAGTCAACGATAGAATCAACGACTGAGTCAACAACAGGATCTACAACGGAATCAACAACAGAGACAACTACTTCGACTACCAACTCAACTACTTTCTCAACTACGCAATCAACTGAATCTCAATCGACAACGGAATTTGTTGTAGGTATTGAAATAACTGACGTTAGTAAAACTACCTATGAATTCAATGAAGAGTTTGATATTGAATCTTTGACCGTTGTCTATAATATTAACAGCAATACTCAGGTTACTTTAAGTAGTAGTATGATTACCATAAGTGGATTTGATCCTAGTGTATCTGGAGAACAGACAGTTACAGTAACTCATGGAGAATATACTGATCAACTTATTGTTACTGTATTACCAAGACCTGGCATCGATATCACTATGGAATATTATTTAAGTGCAGATGGCTTAACTGGAGATGCTTTATTTTTGGAATTAAGAGATATCTTAAACGAAACTAAAGGCTATGTTAGTTATGATGCTGCTAGATATATTTTGGATGAAAGTGATGCTGACCCAACTAACCCAGGAAATGTAATTTTAGTTTACACAGGTTGGTCAGTTAGTGGAACCTGGGACGCTGGCAACACTTGGAATAGAGAACATATTTGGCCACAATCTCTACTAGGTGATGATTCCATTATGACTTCTGACCTTCATAATTTAAAGCCTTCAAACCCTAACGTTAACAGTTCTAGAGGGAATAAATTTTATGATAACGTTACTAATTCTTCATCTTATGAACCTAGGGACGAGGTTAAGGGTGATATCGCAAGAATTCTATTGTATATGGTCACTATGTATGAGGAGTTATCTCTAGTTAATTCTACTCCTAGTACTTATGAGATGGCATTACTTAATGTAATTTTAGGATGGCACGAAATGGATCCAGTAGATGACTTTGAAAGAAACCGTAATAATGTTATTGCTGCTCATCAAGGAAATAGAAATCCTTATATTGATTATCCAGAATTTGTCGATTTAATCTGGGATTAAAATAAATTTTAGATTGAGGTAAAAATGAAAAAAATTATTATTAGTGCTTTCATTGTATTTGTTTCTATTGTCTTTGTGTCATGTAGTTTAGACACAAGCGAAACTACTATTGATTTAAGCACCGAAGATGTAACAACTAACTTACACACCGAAACGACCAACAATATAACTTCTGGAACAACAGAAACTTTTACAACTGTTGAATCTACAACTAATTCTATAATTACCACTACAGAAAAAAGTATTGTGGGTATCGAACTTAAAAGCAATTCCAAAGAATTCTATTATCAAAATGAAGAATTTCAAACCCAGTCTTTAATTCTAGTTGAAAAATATAGTGATGGTAGTGAAATTGTTATTGATAATGAAGAAATTTCTGTTAAAAATTTTAGCAGTGATAAAATTGGTGTTAGAACAATTTTTATTACTTATCAAAAATATCTAATTGAGACTAAAATAACTATCTTAGCTGATTATGCCTTCCCTATTTATATGGAATATTACCAAGAAGCGATAAATATTGAAGGTGATTTCCTACATATCACTTTAAACAACATTATTCATGAAAATTTTAACCCTTTATTATACGGTGATGCTAGATATATATTAGATGAATCTGACATTGATCCTTCTAATGAAGATAATTTAATCTTGGTATATTTAGGAACATCAGTATCAAGTAATTGGGATGGTGGAACCACATGGAATAGAGAACATGTGTGGCCACAATCAAGACTTGGTGTTTCTGTAGAATATGGTGATGATGATTATCCAAGTAAAGCAACGGATATTCATAACTTAAAGCCAGCTGATCCAGATGAAAATGGTTTTAGGAGTAATGACTATTTTGATTGGACTAAAACTTCTGATACCTATGAACCTAGAGATGAAGTTAAAGGTGATATTGCAAGAATCTTATTTTATATGGCGACTATGTACTTTGATTTAAAACTGAATGATGATCCAACCACAATTTCTTCTTTTAAAACCATGGGTAATTTATCGGTATTGCTCGAATGGAATGAGCTTGATCCTGTCGATGATTTTGAAAGGAATCGCAACGAAGTAATCTATTCCTACCAAGGTAATCGTAATCCATTCATTGATTATCCAGAATTTGCTAATCTAATCTGGGGTAATAATTAATTTTATAAAACAAATAAAAAAGGCAGTGCTTAACGCATTGCCTTTTTATTATTTTCTCAAATACCTAAGTAAAAAAATTTGTTAGTATCTATTTTTGAGAATTTTGCTGGTATATCGATTTTTATGGTATATAAGTAACCATGACTTCCATAATGTATAATGCATAATTATCATTTCTAATTAAGAAATGTGTGAAGTCTGTATCAGTAAAATCATAAGTGTATGTTCTAACGTCAACAGTAGCTGTTAATTCTGTACCTTCTTCTAAAGCGGAATTTCCACCAAAGAATGTGAATTCTGGATCGTATTGTTGGTCTGGATCAAATACTACAGTAACTTCCACGATATTTAATGAATTAACATTATATATTCTGCCTGTATACGCTTTACCTTGCATTGCATCTCCAGAATTTGAAAAATTCCCAAATTGAACGAATCCAAATTCAACTCCATCAACTGTGAATGTATTATCTGCATAACTGCTGGTTAATCCTGCATCTGTCAAACCGAATGTAGTTGTTACTGTTTCAATAGGACCTGTAACAGTATGAGAACCTAAGTAATCAAATGTATCTTGAGGATGGGCTACCCATTCTTCAGGATTCCAAGTAGCAACTGGTGAAATTACAGATGGATCTCTAACTAAAGTATAGTTAGCGGTTGCAGCATCGCCAACAGCCCATTGAGAACCTGGATCTTCTCCAAATACACCGAATAAATCAATTAAAACGTCATTTTTAAATAAACCGACCGCATCATCACCATTAAAATTAGCAATTGTATCATCTGAAATATCACCAACGTCCTTGATTGCCTGTGCAGATTTGGAATTATAGATAACTAACACTTCTCCATCAGCTAAAGTTCCGGTTAAGTCTAAAATTGTTGCTGCCCATGAAGTATTGTTATTAATATTAATTTTTAATGTGTAAGGTGTCAAATCAACTTCTGCACCAGTACCATTATAGATTTCAATAGCTTTATTATTTGAAGAACCTTCAATATATTCACTGATGAAAAGATCAGTAGTTAAAGTTCTTGGAGTAACAGCAACTGTAAATTGTTTAGTATCTGAAGCTGCTCCAACTGTGATAGTAGCTTCTAAAACTA
>JBAYQC010000065.1:0-8647 GCA_041677365.1 Candidatus Izemoplasmatales bacterium
AAATATTGATAATGTCTGTAGTTCAAAAGGCATCGGTTCATGTAAACCTTGTTTTAAGATTTCTACAGTTCTTTCACCGCGGTCTAATTTAGCTTTTGTCGCATCATCTAAATCGGATCCAAATTGTGTAAAGGCCTCTAATTCACGATAACTTGCTAAATCAAGTCTTAGAGTCCCAGAAACTTTCTTGATTGATTTATGTTGAGCTGCCCCACCAACTCGAGAAACTGATAATCCAGCATTAATTGCTGGTCTAATTCCTGAATAGAACAACTGTGATTGCAAGAATATTTGTCCGTCTGTAATCGAGATTACGTTCGTTGGAATATAAGCGGAAATGTCTCCCTCTTGGGTTTCTATTATCGGTAATGCTGTAATCGATCCGCCACCTAATTCATCATTTAATTTAGCAGCTCTTTCCAATAAACGGGAATGAAGATAAAAAACATCTCCAGGGAAGGCTTCTCTACCTGGTGGTCTTCTCAATAGAAGCGAGAGTTCACGATAAGCAATTGCGTGTTTGGTTAAATCATCATAAATAACCAAAACATGTTTTCCTGAAAACATAAATTCTTCAGCAATTGTAACCCCCGAATAAGGAGCTAAATAAAGTAATGGTGCTGGATCAGAGGCATTAGCAGCGACGATTATCGAATAATCCATCGCTCCAAACTGTTTTAAAGTTTCATAAACGTTTAGAACAGTCGATTGTTTTTGACCAATGGCTACATAAACGCAGATTACATCCTTACCTTTTTGATTGATAATCGTATCTACAGCAATTGCGGTCTTCCCAGTTTGTCTATCTCCGATAATCAATTCTCTTTGTCCTCTACCAATTGGTACTAAAGCATCTAATACTTTAATCCCGGTTTCTAACGGTTCATTAACTGATTGTCTTTCGATAACTCCGGTAGCTTTTCTTTCGATTGGGCGATTTTTCTTTGTCTCGATTTTTCCCAATCCATCCAATGGTTGACCTAATGGATTGATTACTCTTCCGATTATTTCTTCACCGACTCCAACTTCTAAGATTCTTCCCGTTGTTTTAACTTCCATACCTTCTTTTACCAAGGTTGAGTCATTTAAAAGGATGGCACCAACATGATTCTTTTCTAAGTTTTGAACCATTCCGAAAACACCATTAGGGAAAATCAATAATTCTCCGGCCATGGCTTTATCAATTCCATAAACTAAAGCAATTCCGTCACCAACGGAAATAACTGAACCAACTTGTTCAGTTTTTATTTGTTTTTCGTATTTTTTTATCTGTTCTTTTAGTAAAGAACTAATTTCTAAAGGATCTAATTTCAACTTAGGTGCCTCCTGCTTAAACTTGTCTTGATTTCGCTTATGAAGGAATCTCCAGTCAAATCGATGACTTCGCCTTGATAAACTACCTTGAATCCGCTGATTAAATCATCGGTTACAACCGTCTCAATCTTAACTTTTCTATTAAGACGTTTTTCTAATATTTTAATTAATTTTGTTTGATTTTCTTTGCTGAGCTTAGTTTTAGTAATAATCTTTACCATCGCTAAGTTATTTCTTTCGTTCAAAATAAATTCATAAGCCGCTAAGATCACTTTTAACTCATCAAAGCGCTCATTATCAAGTAAAACTTTTAAAAAATTCTTGGTTAAAGGATTAAAATTTAAACTGTCTATTACTGAATGTTTTTCTTGGATTGAAAGCTTGGGGTGTAAAAAGAACTTTTCACTAGATTCATCGATACTTAACAAAAAGTTTTTTAACTCCTCTAAAACTAACTCTTCTTGGTTTTTTTCTAAAGCAAGCGAAAAAACCGCATTAGCATAAGCGATAGCGGAGTCTGTCATGATTTCTCACTTCTTTTTAAGTTTTCAACCAATAAATCTTGATACTTATCGGGATCAACTTCTTTCTCAATAATTTTACCAGCCATTAAAGCTGCTAAATTGATAGTTTCTTCTTCCAAATCAGCCTGAGCTTTAAGCTTTTCAGCTTCAATCTCTTTTTGACCTCTTTCCATTAAACTCTTAGCACTAGTTTTAGCCTCAAGAATAATTCTTTCTTTTTCTTTTTCGGCTTTTAATTTCGCTTCATCAAGATAAGCTTTTGATTCTTGACGGAGTTGATTATATTCAGTCTCGCGTTTGGTTTTAAGTTCTTGAGCTTCTAAGTTTTCTCTTTTCGCTGATTCCATTTCTTCATTGAGAATATTTCTTCTCTTTTCCAAGAAATCGGTAATCCGTCCCCAAAAGAAAATCTTTACAATAACCACTAAAACCAAAGTAGCGGCGATTTGAATAACCATGTCTAAAAGATTAACTCCCAAAGCTGTATCAATCATATTTTGGACAGCTTCCATAATTCGCTCTAAGACAGTCATATTTGCCCTCCTTTGTTACTGAGCTTTTTTAAAACTTCTACTACTTTTTTAATTATTTCCCAATTAAAAGAATAGCAACTAATAATGCATAAAGACCAGTTGTTTCGGCTACTGCTTGAGTTACTAATGTAGTTACTAAAATCTTACCTTGAGCCTCTGGTTGACGTCCAACTGCTTCAGCTGCTTTACCTGCAGCAAAACCTTGACCAATCCCAGGTCCAAGACCAGCAACTACAGCGATCCCCGCACCTAAGTACGCCATCCCACTACTAAAGTGTTCATTGTACTCAGTCGCAAATTGTAAAACTGAATTAAAAATTGATTCAAACATTATTATTTCCTCCTATATTTTAAGCATCTGATGCCATTGCTATATTGACTGTTGTTAACATAAAGAATACAAAGGCTTGAATTAAGCCGAAGAATATATCAAAAACCGCATGCAAGACTAATCCTGCGAAGATTCCTAAAGTCCAATGTAGAGCTGCATAAACCATTGCGGCGATAACTGCTCCACCCATTAAATTAACAAAGAGACGAAGTCCCATTGAAAAGGGGGTGGAAATTTCACCGATTAAATTAATCGGTAACATTAATGGCGCAATTGGTTTAACATATCCCAATAAACCATCAATCTTCTTTACTACTCCTAAATACTTAATTTCCGCTACTTTAATTACAAAGAAAGTTAGAACGGAAAATGATAAAGCTACACCCAAATTAGATAATGGCGGTGCTAACCCAAATAAAGAAGCGGTATTAGCGGTAGATAAAAATACAATTATTGTAAATAAATATGGGGCAAAGAATTTGAATTTCTTACCAACCACATACTCAGAAGTAAATTTATTGAATAAATCTACTAAGAGAATCATCACAAACATAAAGCCCTTAGGCATTGTGTTTGGATCGAGTTTCTTAACTCTCATTCCCGTTACAATGAATATTATCGCTAAGACAATAAAAATCACTAATGTTGATTTTATCTGAGGTGATAAAGCTTCGTTAATCGTAAACTCAAGCATCTGAATCATCCTCCTTTTTAGCAAAAATCAAAGTTACGGGGATTGAAACAATGCGGTAAGTAAAGAGTCCTGCAAAGGTGAAGAATACATTCCATTCTTCGGGATTATTATAAGTAACATAAAGAATGATTCCGAAGAAAATAAATTTAACTATATACATTAAAATTGTTCTTGATTTTATTAATTCCGGATGATTTTCAAAGAGATTTTTCATCATACGGTAGTTTAAAGAATTCATTAAAAGTGAAGAAAAAGCACCAAGAAAGAAACTGAAAACATAATCCCAGTTTGTGGTAACGATATAAGTTACTCCAGCAAAGAGTATTATATATGGCCATGAAAAAAGAAAGATTTTTTCAATCAGATTGGTCTTTTTCATCTTCCTCTCCTTCTTTTATCGTCTTTAAAACTCGTTTAATTAAATTGCTTAAACCAGCAAATATTCCGAGAATAATAAAAACATAAATCAGTGTCGCTTCGCTTTCAAAGAGTTGTTCGTCTAAATATTTTCCAATAAAGTATCCCAAAGCCATCGCCACAAAAGTTTCAACGAAAAACTGGATAACTAAGTTGATATAATAATAGACAGGTTTTTGCTTCTTTTTGTTCATCTTATTTGGTTCCAAACAAACGATCGCCGCAATCACCTAAACCGGGAACTATATACCCAATTTCATTTAAACCCTCATCGATTGATACTAAATAGATATCAATATCAGGATGTTTTTCTTGAAGTGCTTTAACCCCTTCTGGACAACCAACAATTCCCACATAACGAATATCCTTAGCTCCAGCTTTTTTAACTTTATCGATAGCTGCGATTACACTTCCACCAGTAGCCAGCATTGGATCGACTACTAAAACTGTCGCTGTGTTGATTTCTTTAGGAAATTTTAAATAATACTCATGTGGCATTAATGTTTCTTCATCACGATATAAACCGATATGTCCGACTTTAGCCGTAGGTATAACCTTTTGGATTCCATCAACCATCCCTAGTCCCGCTCTTAATATTGGAACTATTACGACATCTTTAGCTAAAACTTTTGCCTCAGTTTTAGCAATCGGTGTCTCAATAATAACCGATTTTGATTCTAAATCTCTCGTAACTTCATAGGTGACTAAAGAAGCTATTTCATTGACGTTTTCTCTAAAACTCTTGGTATCAGTAAATTTATCTCTAATAATTGTCATCTTGTGCTGAATTAACGGATGATCAAAAATAACGACCTTACTCATTATTTTCACCTTCATACTTACTGATTTTATCAACTCTAGCTAAATGTCTGGGTTCACTAGAAACTTTAGTATTAATAAATATTTCAATAAATTCTAGTACCTCTTCAATAGTGTTAACTCTAGAGCCAAATGTAATGACATTGGCATGGTTATGAGTCTTCGCTGATTCAGCAGTAAACTTTGAAGTGATAAGTGCTGCTCTAATCCCTTTTACTTTATTGGCTGAAATACTCATTCCAATTCCAGTTCCGCAAATTAAAACACCTAAGTCACATTTTTTTAAAGCTACAGCCTTACCAACTAAATTAGCAAAATCAGGATAATCAGCTGCATCACTTGAATCTGTACCAAAATCAACTATCTCATGATTTTGTTTTTGCAAGTAGGAAACTATGTGGTTTTTGTAGGAAAAACCTGCATGGTCTGCGCCAATAGCAATCTTCATCTAATCCACCTTCCTTTTTCTTAAAAATTATCATAACAATTATAGCAAATAACCGCGCTTAATACAATTAAATTAAACATTTAATTATCGCGACAAAAGCGCGACAATTTCCGATGGTTCTTCAACAATATAGTCTGCACCCGCATTTACGAGTTCAGTTCTTTTTCTAAACCCCCATAAAACCCCAACAGATTCAAAGGAGGCATTTTTAGCTGTAAAAATATCCGTCTCAGTATCACCGACATAAAGGACATCTTTAGCGTCTAGCCCTAATTTTTTTACTAAGTCATTAGCTGAAGCGGGATCAGGTTTGGGAAGAAATTCTACTTTTTTTCCATAGACTAAAGTAAAAATATTTTTATCAAAATAATAATCAATTACTTTATCTGTCTGTATTTGAGGTTTATTAGAAAGGATGTTAACGCTAATTTTCTTTTCTAAAAGATAATTCAGTAATTCATTAATACCTTTATAGATTTTAGTATTAATCAATCCTTGTTTCTCATATATCTCAAAATATTTTTCTTTAATTTTAACAAACGCTTCTTCTTCGATGTTTCCGGCCTTTATCACTGATTTAATCAAATGATCGACTCCCTTACCAACAAAGTATTTATATTCACCCACCGAAAACTGTGGATATCCATAGGTTTCTAAGGCTTTGTTAGTACTATCGGCTATATCATCAATGGTATCTAATAGCGTTCCATCTAAATCAAATATCACTGCTTTATATTTCATCAAAACCCTCCAATACCAATTGTTTTTCAAAACACTTTTTTACCGGACCATAAGTCGTTCTATGTAGCTTACATGGACCATATTTTTCTAACGCCTCTAAATGAACTTTTGTTGGATAACCTTTGTTTTGATCAAAGCCATAATTAGGATAAATTCTTGAAAAAATTTGCATAATCTCATCGCGTTTGACTTTGGCAATGATTGAAGCAGCTGCTATTGAAGCAGATAAGCTGTCACCTTTGATTATTGGTAGAAAGGGAATATCGGCTTCCGGTAAAGGCATAGCATCGATCAATAAAAACTCTGGTTTTTGTTTTAAACTTTTAACTGCTCTTAACATCGCTAATTTTGATGCTTGATAAATATTAATTTGATCAATTTCCTTTTGCGAGGCATAGCCATAAGCATAAGAAATAGCCTTTTCTTTGATTATACCAGCAAGTTCTATGCGTTTTTTCTCACTCAATACTTTTGAGTCATTTAACCCATCAATACTTTTTTTAGGGTCGAGAATCACAGCGCAAGCTAAAACTCCCGCTGCTAAAGGTCCTCTTCCAACTTCATCGATTCCGGCAACTAAATCGATATTGTCTTTCCAAAGTTTATCCTCATATTGATACATCGTCACTAACTCTTTCAAAACTCATTCTCCCTAACTCACCATTTCGTAAATCATTCAGAAACAGATTAAACACTCGGTCATAATCAATCTCTCCGCCACTAATTAGACAACCGCGGTTTTTCCCGATTTGATCCAAGATAGCCAAAGGTGCATCAAGTTCTTGCGTATTGATTTTGTAACGCTTATTAAGAGCGTCAGGATAATACTTCTTTAAGTAATCTATTCCGTATAAAACTACATCATCCAGTGGCAACAAACTATCTTTTATCGATCCCAACAATGCTAATTTAAGTCCAGTCTCATCATCAAATTTAGGCCATAAAACTCCCGGGTTATCATAGACTCGTAAATTATCTCCAGCATTAAGGAAACTTTGGATTTTAGTAACGCCAGGTTTATTCCCTGTTCTTACTTTATTCTTTTTAGCTAAATTGTTAATGAATTGTGACTTCCCTACATTAGGGATGCCAATAACAATCGCATTAAGCGGACGCAAACTTTTTCCTTTAACTTTTTCTTTTTCCAACTCAGTCTTTAAAATTTCTTTAGTAATCTCATAAATTTTCACTTGTAAATTATCAGTCAAAGAATTTGTTTCAACCGCTTTTAAATCTTCGGCTTGATAATAGTCCAACCATTCTTTAGTAACTTTGGGATCGGCTAGATCCACTTTATTTAAAAGAATTAACCGCGGTTTATTATGAATTATTTCTAGAAGCATTGGATTTGAAGAAGCGAGGGGAATTCTAGCATCTACAAGTTCATAAACTATATCAATAACCGGCAGCTTTTCTTCAATCTGTCGTCTTGCTTTTGCCATATGTCCAGGAAACCATTGAATTTGTTTCATTTATTTTTACACTCCTTCTAAAAAAAATATTTAAACTTTTAGGGGTTCATCTCTAAAATTACTTCACCTAAAATTTGTTCTTCTAATACAATTCCAAAATATCTTGAATCTAAAGAAATAGTTCGGTTATCACCTAATACATAATATTCATTTTCCGCTAGTACTTTATCATAATAAATTGATTCAAAATCAGGAACAAAACTTTCAACCAATTGATCATTAATATATACTCCAGTCTCGTCCACCTTTAACTTATCACCAGGTAGACCAACCAAACGTTTGACTAAAAAGTTTTCCTCTTGTTGGATAATTATTACGTCTCTTCGAATAAGTGTTGATTGAAAGCTAATAACTACAGTATCTTCATTTTCAAAGGCTGGATACATTGAACTACCATCTACCTTTGCGACTGAAAAGAACCAACCATTAACTAAAATTACAACAAATAAAAACGTAGGCACTACATGAAAAAAATCAAGTATTTGTTGGATTTTTTGATAGAGTTTATAATTGACTCGATAGTATTTCTTTAGATATAAAACCAAAAACCAAAGATAGAATATTACTGCTAAAGCAATTATTGTATATAATACTAAAGCGAAGATTCCACTTAAAAGTGCATTTGGTAGATTCTCTGTACTTCTGTTTAAGTTAAACATAAATAATGGATTAGTTTGAAAATATATAAAAAAGTAAAGGTCGAATGCAAAAAACAAGAAAAAACTGATGACCAATATATTCGATCTTTTCATCAGTTTTTCGTGTTCGATAAAAAATTTTTCGTTCTCAATTTCCATTAACTGTCAAGTCCTTCAAAAATATTTCTCAAGCCTTCATAATCAACTAAGACTGTTCGCGCTTTTGTTCCAACGTTTTCAGAAACGACACCAAATTTTTCCAAAGAATTGACTATTTGTGTAGCTCTATTAAAACCAATTCCAAAAGCTTGAGTAATTTTATTTACAGAACATTTGCCTTCTTCGACTACATAAGTAGCTACATCTTTAAACAGTTCATCAATTTCATCAAGGTCTTCTCCGCTTTGCATTTGTACTACTAAAGCTTCATGAGTAAACAGATAATTTGGTTCTCTTTGTTCTTTGATGAAATCTGTGATTGTTTCAATTTCTCCAGGAGAAAGGTAAGCGCCCTGAAGTCTTCTTGCCATACCATTTTCAGAGAATAGCATATCACCTTTACCTAGTAATTTTTCTGCCCCAACCATATCTAAAACAACTGATGAATCAGTTGATGAAGGTACTCTAAAGGCAAATCTTGTTGGGATATTCGCTTTGATTGCACCTTTAATAATATCAGCTGAAGGTCTCTGTGTCGCTAGTAAAAGGTGAATACC
>JBAYQC010000066.1:0-8435 GCA_041677365.1 Candidatus Izemoplasmatales bacterium
ATATAAGCTAAATTTACTAATTCAAATAACGCAAAAATAACGAGAAAATTAATGACAAAACCGATTAATAAATTAAGAAAGAAATTAGGAGAGTATTCTTGTGATAAATCAATTTTAAATACTCTTAATTGATTGGTTTTCTTCTGTGGGGTTTGTTTCTTTTTTTCTTCCTCGTTTTGCTTTTTTACTTCCTCTATAAGTTTTTCTAATTCTTCAATTTCTTTTTTGATATCATCGTTATCTTTACTCATTAAAACTCATTCCTATCTAAACATACAAATATCATAACACATTGGTCAAAAAAATTAAAAGACTTAATCTTTTTGCGCCAATATTTTCTTCAAAAATTGACCAGTATAAGATTTTTTACTATTTGCGATTGTTTCAGGTGTACCAATAGCTATAACTTCTCCACCTCGATCTCCACCTTCCGGTCCAAGATCGATTATATGATCAGCAACCTTAATAACGTCCAAATTATGTTCAATCACAATAACAGTTGCGCCTTTATCAACAATATCATTTAAAACCTCTACTAATTTTTTAATATCGTGCGTATGCAATCCTGTAGTCGGTTCATCTAAAATATAAATTGACTGTTCAGTAATTCGTTTATAAAGTTCACTCGCTAGTTTTACTCTTTGCGCTTCTCCACCAGATAAGGTAGTGGAAGATTGACCAAGTTTAATATAACCTAATCCTACATCATTTATCGTTTTTAGTCGGTTGAATATCTTAGGTTGATTTTCAAAAAACTGAAGACTTTCTTCAACTCGCATCTCTAATACATCAGCTATATTTTTACCTTTATACTTAACTTGAAGTGTTTCATTGTTATATCTTTTTCCATGACATTCTTCACATTCAACATATAAATCTGGCATAAAATGCATTTCAATCTTAATAACCCCATCACCTTGACAGTGTTCGCATCTTCCACCTTTTACGTTAAAGGAAAATCTTCCTTTATTATAACCACGCATTTTTGACTCTTTTGTCATTGCGAATAAATCACGAATATGATCAAAAACACCAGTATAAGTGGCAGGATTAGACCTTGGAGTTCTACCGATTGCTGATTGATTAATATCGATGATTTTATCGAAAACCTCATAGTTCTTGATACTCTCAACTTTTCCAGCCATTTCATTTCTTCTAGTAATCAAATTAACTAAGTTAGAATACAAAACCTCATTTACTAAAGAAGATTTCCCTGAACCAGAAACTCCAGTCACTACCGTAAAACAGCCTATAGGAATATCTACAGAAATATCCTTTAAGTTATTTTGACTAGCTTTTTCGATATGCAAATATCCTTTTTTATGTTTTCGGCGAACTGAAGGAACGGGAATTTTCAATTCTCCTCGTAGATATTTACCAGTAATTGAATCAGCGTTTTTAATTAGTTCTTGTGGTGTACCAATAAAAACTAATTCTCCACCATGATCACCAGCTCCAGGTCCAATATCAACAACTAAATCACTTTCCTCAATCATTTCATGATCATGTTCGACAACTATCATTGTATTACCTAAATCACGCATATCTTTGAGGGTTTTAATCAATCTTTGATTATCCCTTTGATGTAATCCAATCGATGGCTCATCCAAAACATAAAGCACACCAGTTAATCTTGATCCGATTTGTGTCGCTAGCCTAATTCTTTGAGCTTCACCACCAGAAAGTGATCCCGCTAATCTAGATAGAGATAAATAATCCAAACCGACATTAATTAAAAATCCTACTCTTGCCTTGATTTCTTTAACAATTGATCTAGCAATTTCATTTTCTTTTTCTGATAACTTTAAATCGTTTAAAAACTCATCTAAGTGTAACATACTCAAATCAGAGATTTCAGCAATATTAAACCCTCCGACTTTAACAGAAAGAGCTTCTTTGTTTAATTTTTTACCATGACAACTATCACAAGTTATGTCATTCATCATCGATTCGATCCAATTACGAATCGATTTCGATGTTGTACTCATATATCTTCTTTCTAAATTTGTTATTACTCCTTCAAAAGCTTTTTTCGAATTATGATACAAATTTCCTGCTCTAGAGACATACTTAAACTCTACTTCACTATTTGAACCATACAGTAAAATATTTTTCTGCTTTTCGGTCAAATCCTTAAACGGAACATTTAAAGGAATATCTAAAGCAATGGCTGTTTGTTCAATCTGTTGGTAGTATAAAGAATCCATATTTGCGTATTTACGAAAAACATTTTCACTTAAACTTAAATTTTGATCCGGTAATAATAAATTAGGATCAATTTTTCTTTTAAAACCTAATCCGGCACAAGTTTCACAAGCACCATAAGGGGCATTGAAAGAAAACAATCTTGGTTCTAAATCAGGAACTGTAAACCCACATATTGGACAGGAAAAATGCTCACTATATAATTGTTCTTCACCATTTACCAATACCTTTACTTCTCCATCGCCTAACTTACTAGCAACCTCTAGTGAATCATAAAGTCTTGAAGAAATACTATCCTTTACGATAACTCTGTCTATAACCACATCAATATCATACCGAATATTTTTATCTAATAAAATTTCTTGGTCCAACTCATATTCTTCTTTGTTAATTCTAATTCTGGTATAGCCATCTTTGCGAAGATTATCGATGATTTGTTTGTGAGTGCCCTTCTTTCTTTTAACAACGGGCGCTAAAATAATAAGCTTTTTACCGATATGTTCTAAGACTTTACTCGTCATTTCCTGAATCGTCTGAGATTTCACTTCGATATTGTGAGTGGGACAATACACTCTTCCAATGCGTGCATATAACAGTCTAATATAGTCGTAAATTTCCGTTACTGTCCCAACTGTTGACCGCGGATTGTTGGATGTAGTTTTCTGATCGATAGATATCGCTGGAGATAAACCTTCAATTAAATCCACATCAGGTTTTTCCATATTTCCTAAAAATTGTCTCGCATAAGCACTTAATGATTCTACATATCTTCTACGACCTTCTTCGTAAATTGTATCAAACGCTAAAGAAGTCTTACCTGAACCGGAAAGACCTGTCATTACTATCAGTTGGTTTTTCTTAAACTTAAGATCAACTGATTTTAGATTATTTTCTCTAGCGCCTTTTATTGTAATATAATCACTCAAGTTATCACCTGTTTTCAATCATTTTTTTAAAATCATCCTCATTCAAAATATCGATACCTAAACTTTGTGCCTTATCATATTTTGATCCTGGAGCTTGGCCGACAATAACGTAGTCGGTATTTTTTGAAACTGCTGAGCTAACGTTTCCACCATATTGCTCTATTATTGCCTTTGCTTCATTTCGTGAATATTCATCTAAAGTTCCTGTAATCACAAAAGATTTTCCTGTAAAAGCAGTTTCTTTTGACGTTCTACTATCTTTGTAGTTTAAATTGACACCTAATTCATTTAAGTTTTCAATCATTATTTGGTTTTTTTCATCATGAAAATAGTCATAAACACTTTTAGCTGTGGTTTTTCCAATATCCTTTATCGATTCTAAATCTTCTTTTTCCATATTAAAGAAGTCGAATATATTGCCATGATTCTGTGCGAGAATCCTTGCAGTTTTAGCGCCTACATGTCTAATTCCTAAACCAAACAATAACTTATCTAAATTATTACTTTTAGAATTATTGATA
This sequence comes from Candidatus Izemoplasmatales bacterium, assembly GCA_041677365.1. Taxonomy (GTDB): domain Bacteria; phylum Bacillota_I; class Bacilli_A; order Izemoplasmatales; family Hujiaoplasmataceae; genus UBA2289. The sequence goes on from JBAYQC010000066.1 coordinate 3,653, forward strand.
GCATTAATTAAGTTTTCAACACTTTTCTCACCGAATCTTTCTTTCTTGATTAAATCCTCACGATACTGATTTAATCTAAAAATATCAGTGATTTCTTTCACATAACCATCATTATATAATTCAGTTAAAATTGCTTCACCTAATCCATCAATGTCGTAAGCTTCTCTTGAGGCAAAGTGAATTAAACCTTCTAAATGTTTTGCTTCACAATTAGGGTTAAGACAATAATAATCAGCTTCTCCTGCTTTTCTCTCTAATTCGCAACCACAAATCGGACAATTACTAATCATCTTAAACTCAACTTCATTACCAGTTCTCTTTTCTTTTACTACCCTTAAAACTTCAGGAATTATTTCTCCTGCTTTACGTACTATTACTCGGTCATTTATATGAATGTCTCTAGTTTTAATGAAATCTTCATTATGTAATGTAGCACGAGAGACAAGCGATCCAGAAATCATAACTGGCTTTAAATTAGCTACCGGTTTAACAACTCCCGTTCTACCAATCTGAAATACAATCGAATCCAATATAGTTTCAACTTCTTCTGCAGGGAACTTAAAAGCTGTTGCCCACTTAGGAAACTTAGAAGTAAAACCAATTTTTTCGTATTCATCTAGTTCATTAACCTTTATAACGACACCATCGATTTCATAATCCAAATCCGCTCTAAAGTCATGAACTTCATCAATAAATTTAATTACTTCTTCGATATTTTGGCATTTCTTTGTATGAGTATTAATCTTAAAACCGATTTCTTTTAAATTTTGAATAATCTCAAAATGGTTATTTGAGTCTATTCCATATCCATAATAAATAAAAGCATCCAAATTTCTTTTAGCTACTAGTTTTGAATCTAATTGTCTAATACTTCCGGCTGCAGCATTTCTAGGATTCTTAAATGGTTCTTCACCATTATTAATTTTATCTTCGTTAATTCTATCAAAATTTCTCTTACTTAAGAAAATTTCACCACGTACTTCTAAAGGTTTATCATATTTAATTTTCAAAGGTATTGATCTAATGGTTTTAACGTTTTCAGATATGTCTTCACCAATCTGTCCATTGCCTCTAGTGGCAGCTCTTATAAAATATCCTTTATCATATTTAATTGAAACTGATAATCCATCAATTTTTAAGTCAGCCGTGTAAGTGTAGTTGTTTACGGCCTTTTTTATCTTTTTATCAAAGTTCCTAAGATCGTCATAACTAAATACATTGTCCAAAGATAGCATTGGTATGTCGTGTTCAACCTTAGTAAATTTGTCGCTAACATCGCCACCAACTCTTTGTGTTGGAGAGTCCATAGTAATGAACTCTGGATTTTCTTTTTCCAGAGAAATAAGTTCTTTCATCAAAGAGTCAAACTCTTGATCAGTAACAGTTGGATTGTCTAAGACATAATATTCGTGACTGTATTTATTAAGTAAGTCTCTTAATTCTTCAATTCGTTTTTTATTGTCCATTAATTGATCACCTCATAACTAGGATGATTTTTCATCAGTACTTTAATTCCTATAGGATAAGGGAAAGCAATCTTAACCTTCTCTTCAACAACTTCAACGACAACACCTTTACCAAAAGTTTTATGTTGAATCTTGTCACCCGCCTTAATCATCTTGTCAACTTCATTATAAGTATAATTGTACTCATGAAACTCTTTACTCTTGCGTTCTAGCGGTTTTTCAAAGATTGGTTTCTTAGGCACAAAACCTTTCTTGATAATTAAATTCTCATCTATTTCAGTTAAAAATTGTGACTCCGGATTATACATATTTTTACCATACATATAACGATTTCTACAACTAGTCAAGAAAACATTATCTTTAGCTCTTGTAATAGCTACATAAAATAGTCTTCTTTCTTCATCAACGTTATATCTTTCGGAAATACTTTGGTTAGATGGAAACAAACCTTGTTCAAGGCAAGTGATGAAAACTGTTTTGAATTCTAGTCCTTTAGCTGAATGTGCTGTCATAAGACTTACATACTCACCATTTTCATTAATTTCCTGAGCTTGTTCTTGTAAAGCTAAATCATTTAAAAGATTAGATAGAATATCATAGTTGGTAAAATCTTGATCATAATCAGAAATTTTCTCGATTAAAAGACTCTTAAACTCATTTAAATTATCCAAGCGCTTTTCCGCCATAAGGCTTTTATCAATTGAAGAATCTTCCGATTCTAGCATTGACTTATAACCAGACTTTTCAATTAAATCATCATAGGTATCAAGAAGTGTTCTTTCATTAAGTTGATTCTTCAAATCAAGAATCATGTTTTTAAATTTCAACATACTTTCTAAAGTTCTACCTTTTAAAACTGTAGAGTCTTCTTCAATGCAGTCAAACAATTTAAGGTTTCGTTGATTAGCTTCGCTCATTAAATTATTAAAAGTAACATTACCAACTCCACGCTTAGGAACATTATAAACACGGCTAAAAGAGTAATCATCTCCGGTATTTATCAATAGATGTAAATATGCGATTATATCTTTAATCTCTTTTCTCTTATAAAAGGATACATTTCCGATAACTCGATGAGGAACATTATACTTAAGAAATATATCTTCAAACTTTCTGCTCATTGCATTGTTGCGGTAAAGAATTGCGATATCGTTTAGTTTTTGGCCCTTTTTCCAATATTTTTTAATTTGGTCATAAACAAAATACGCTTCTTCTTCATCATTTTCAGCTTGGTAATGAATAATTTTATCGCCTCCGGATATGGTTGAGAACAATTCCTTTTCAATTCGATTACGATTGTTCTTTATCACAGAATTTGCAGCTCTTAAAATTATATCTTTAGAACGATAATTTTGATTTAACATAATGGTAACTTGTTCAGAAAAGTCTTTCATAAACTTTTTTATGTTGTTTATATTGGACCCCCTAAAAGCATAAATACTTTGATCTTCATCACCAACAATAAATATATTACGATGATTAATAGCTAGTAATTTTACAATTTCATATTGCAAATTATTAGTATCTTGAAATTCATCTACTAAAATATATTGAAATTTCTCCTGATATTTCTTTAATACCTCTGGAAAATTCTTAAACAATTCCAATATCAAAACTAATAAATCTTCAAAATCAACTAGATTATTTTCTTTCAAAAATTTATTATACAAAGGATATATTTGTGAAATCATTGAACGAGTCGGTTCTTCAATTCCATTAATTTGTTTTTGATGTCCCTTGATGCTTGAAATTAAATTATTAGTAGTTTTCGTTGAAAAAAACTTCGTGTCATAATTATGTTCTTTCATCAATTTCTTAACAATGGTATGAGAGTCATCGTCATCAATTATCTGGAAATTTCTATTATAACCTAGATGCTGAATTTCAGATCTGAGAATCTTAGCACCCATAGCATGGAATGTAGAAATCCAAAGTCCTTCAAGAGAAATATCTAAAAGTGAGGAAACTCGCTTACGCATCTCCTCAGCAGCTTTATTTGTAAATGTAATTGCTAAAACGTTCTTTGGATATATACCAACTTCTTCAATCAAATATGCAACGCGTCTTGTTAAAACTCGAGTTTTACCGGAACCAGCTCCGGCTACTGCCATAACCGGTCCGTTAACAGTTTTAACTGCTTGTAATTGTTGAGAATTAAGGTTATCAAAAATCGATTCTTTCACTTTATCACCTTAAAATATTATACCATAAATTTAAGTCTTTTTTACTGTTTAAACTTATAAATATTAATCCATTTTTCTGAGCAGATGTTTTGAATTCGAAATAAATTTATGAGATAATATAGATAGAACAAGAAAAGGAGTGATTTTATGAAACATACATTACCAGAGTTAGCTTATGAATATAATGCTTTAGAGCCTTATATCGATGCTAAAACCATGGAGATACATCATACAAAGCATCATCAAGGCTACATTAACAAATACGTTAAAGCATTAGAAGAACATCAAGAACTACTACAAAAGGACGTGGAAGATGTCCTAAGGAATCTTGATGAAGTTCCAAACGAACTACGTCAAGCAGTTATTAATAACGGTGGAGGATATTTTAATCACAGATTGTTTTGGGAAATTTTATCTCCAAAGAAAACTGAAATGAGTGATGAATTAATTGAAGCCATTAACAAAAACTTTGGCTCTAAGGAAAAATTCATTGAAGAATTTTCCAACGCAGCAGCTACAAGATTTGGAAGTGGTTGGGCTTGGTTAGTGGTTACAAAAGACAAGAAACTAGTTGTAACTAGTACACAAAATCAAGATACACCATTTAATTTAGGCACACCAATTCTAGCTTTAGATGTCTGGGAACATGCATATTATTTGCATTATCAAAATCGTCGCCCGGATTACATCAAGAATTTCTGGAATGTGGTCAATTGGGAAAAGGTATCTGAAAATTATAAAAATCTAGGATAGAAGAAAAACGCCTTTGGGCGTTTTTTTATGTCTTTATTAGCGAAAATCTGATTTCAAGTGTTATAATTGATTTATAAAAGGAGTGAATACTATGAAAAAATGCTTAATTGTTGTCGATTATCAAAACGACTTTATAAATGGTGCTTTAGGTTTTGAAACCGCACCAAAAATCAAAGATACAATCATCAATAAAATAAAGGCTTATCGAGCTAGCTCTGATGATATCATCTTTACTATGGATACTCACGATGAAAACTACCTTAATACTGAAGAGGGAGAAAATCTCCCAGTCAAACATTGTGTAAAAGGAACTCCAGGACACGAAATACAAAGCGATGTTAAAGCTTTAATGTCGCCAGAAGATAAGGTTTTTGAAAAAAA
>JBAYQC010000067.1:0-8327 GCA_041677365.1 Candidatus Izemoplasmatales bacterium
AATAATTCATCCGATTAAGTTGGAGTACTTAGCGTATTTATTGGAAATTCCAGTTACTCTAAAGCTTACAGCTGCAATTGTAAATATCAGTAAATCATCAAAGATAAAAAAGATTACATAAACCAAAATATAAAGCGCTGATTCAAATATGGATAGCTCATGAAAAGCAAGCATTGTCGAATATACTACTGGAAGACCAGCTGAACAAGCTAGTTCAATGATATTTACCGATATGGCAACTGAAATAATTCCTACCAAAGCCAACCAAAGATTATTTTGATTAATAATCTTTTTTATTTTAACCATGAGTTTGCGTTTCTCCAATGGATTGCTCACGACACATCCAGATTCAATTCGCATTTGCTTATAAAAATGTCTAATACTAAAAATCGCCATAATTAAAGCTAAAACTCCAATAATGATTTGAAAAGCTCTAATAAGAGCTAATTTAACCGCTATTTGTAACCAACTCATCATTATAATATAGTAAATTAATCCGCTGGTTAAGATAAAAGCAAGTCCTAATATCCACATTTTCTTCCGGTTTTTCATATTAATTAACAAAGTAATTAAAAAGACTAGTATCCACATTGCGCAAGGATTGAATCCATCGATAAGACCGATAAATATTGCCCCGAGAATTAGTGAAAAGTTAGCAAGTTTTACCTCACCAATAATTGGAAGTTTAATAGTTCTTTCTCCAGAAAAATCAATTGCAAGAAAATCACTGGAAATGATTACTTCATCATTTTTGACTTTTTCGACAATGTCAGTAAAATTTGGATTACTCCGGTAATATTCGATTACCAGCTCCAACTCCCCAGTAATTTCATAAGTGCTTTGTAAATCTTTCCCTCCGACAACTACATAAGGGACACTGGAGACATCACGATTAAAAGTAACGATTAAACTTAGAAACAAGTTTTCAGCTTCTTGATCTTCGCTGATATTATACTTGTTGATTATGATATTAGAATCGTTTTGATACTCATCATTTAAAAACCCAGTAACGACACTGCAATTATCACAAGTTTCTTCATAGAAATAGTGAATTACAATTTGCTCATCACTTTCTGCATTAACCGTAAAAAACAAAGTGCTTATTAAAACTATAAGAATAATTTTTAGAATACTTTTCATATTTTAACCCACTTATAGTAGTTTTTTATTTCTTAAACAATTATAACACAAGAAGATTTATTTTTCTTTACCATATTTCGATTTATTTTATGATAAAATATAGTTGAAAAGCGAGGAAAAATTATGAAAAAAATCATTGATTTGCTTAAAAAAGAGCACTACTTGCAATTTATAATCTATATCTTTATCTTTGGTTTGATTGCAGTTGGTTTATTTTTTCTTGACAAAAGCATCCAAAATTCAAATTTTGTAGAAGTGCTGAAGTTTTCTCAAGACTTCCATTCCGATTTTTTAATGATGATGACAGCTGCTATCATCACTATGGTTACAATAACCTTTTCGATTATCATGGTTGTATTGACCCTTTATAGCGGTCAATTTTCTCCAAGAACTTTAAATGACTTTTTGCAGAGAAAAGTTCCCCTTAATATTTTGGGATATTTTATTGGAACTACCGTTTTTACGCTTATATCATTAGTTATAACAGAGAAATACCCCAATTTGGTTTTTGCTTCTTCAACGCTTTTTTCACTAATTAACTTTGTCATTACAATTGTCTTATTCGCATATTACATTCACTATGTATCTAAGGCGATTCAAGTTAACAACTATATTGATAACCTTGCGAAAAAGGCAATTGATGATTTAGATACTTACCAAAAATGTGTTATTGATAATCCAACAATAAAGCTAGAAAAGGAAGATTCTGAAGAAGAAACTGATTACAATAATGAATTTAAGACTTCTAAGTCTGGATATTTTACAGATGTCTCAACAAAAAAACTTCTGGAGTATTTAAAAGAAAATGATGCTAAATTGACCCTTGTAGTTCCCATAAACGAACATGTTTATGAGGATGATGTACTCTTTAAATATCACGCTAAAAAGAAATCTTTTAGTTTTGATGAGAGCATTATTGATGAATGTTTTACTATTAGCGATGAACCCAGTAGTTTTGGTGAATACCGAGATAAAACACTTAAACTAACTGAAATAGCTGTAAGAGCATTATCCACCGGGACAAACGATCCTGCTACTGCAATCAGTTGTATCAACCAATTAGGCTATGTTTTTATGAAATTGTCGGACAACCATTATTCTTTACATTATCAGGATGATGAAAATGTAGATAGAATCACTGTTAAAACTCTCAATTACAACGATTTATTATATGAACATTTTTATCAGATATATCTTTATGGTAAATCCGATTTGACAATTTTTAATTCCATGCTAAAAGCTTTTTTAAGAATTTCAAAAGAAAGTAATCATGAGATGAAAGCTTCATTATGAGATTTTGCGGAATACATCGTTAAAGATTTAAAAATCAAAGAAATGCACCGTTTTGATTTAAAAGAACTACTTAATAGTTTAAAAACACTAGCTATTTCTTGCAACAAAAAAGACAAATACAAATTATTGATAAGTAATGAGGAGTGAGAATTTTGAAAAATAGCGAGATCACAAAAAATGCCTTCAATTTGGCTGAAAAAATTATTAATAAAACTGGTCCAAGACTAGCTGGAGACACTAGTACTCATCAGGCTGCAGAAATACTAAATGAAAATTTGAGTGATTTCACTGATAAATCTGAAATCGAAGATTTTCCCTTTCATCAAGGAGCTTTTCTAGGATGGATTAAGATTTTAGTTGTTTCCTACATTTTAGGAGTAGTATTCCTATGGTTAAACCTTCCGCTTGTATCTTTAATTCTTGCGGTTTTAAGTATTACATTTTTGGTTTTACAATTTTTCTTCTACTTGCCTATAATTGATATATTCTATCCGAAAAAAGTTGGCAAAAACGTGATTGGAGTTATTAACCCAGAAAAGGAAGTAAAAAAACAAGTAATTATCAGCGGACATCATGACAGTGCTCGAATTTTTAATTTCTTTGTTCATCAGCCTAAACTTTATAGTTTACGAACTACCGGATCAATTGCCTTTGTTATACTCTTAAGTATATTAGCTTTGGTAATGTTGTTGTGGACAAACCCAACTTTCCTATTAATCGTAAAAATCATTATGACAATAAGTACATTACTAATTGCTCAAATGTGGTTTTTTGCTGGAAAAAACGGAACACCTGGAGCTGGAGATAATTTAATCGCAAGTACTATGGCTGTTGAGATTGGCCGTTATTTTAGTCAAAACAAACTGAAAAGCACGCGAATAATCATCGCTAGTTTTGACGCTGAGGAGGAAGGTTTAAGAGGAGCTAGGGCTTATGCTAAAGCTCACTCTGAAGATTTAAAAGCTTATCCTACTAAGCTTTTAAATAGTGATTGCATCTATACTTTAGACGATATCTTCTTCTTAACTAGTGATATCAACGGTACTGTCAAAATGGATGAAAATTTAGCGAACGATCTAGTAGAATCAGGTGCGGAAATGGGTTATAAATTTAAAACTAAACCTTTTGCTTTTTTAGCTGGTGGTTCTGATGCAGGAGAATTAGCGAAAAAAGGTGTCAGTGCTACTACTTTGATTGGTATGCCATGGTCTAATAATAGCCGTAGTTCAGTTTACCATACACCAAACGATACCTTAGAGCACGTTGAAGAAAAAGCGGTTGAAGCTGCGATTAGCACCTATATTAACTATATTAAAAAAAATGATTAATCAACCGGCCTATTGAAATAACTAAATTTTTGTGATAGAATTTTCACATATGAAAATAGGAGGAAACTATGACAAAAAGAAGCATTGGTACCATGATTATCTTATCAATAATCACTTTAGGATTTTACGGTCTATATTGGGTGATTAAGTTCCAAATTGAACTTAAGGAAAGAACTGGAGAAGGGTTTGGTGGATTTGGCCATTTCTTGATGATACTCTTTACATTTGGAATTTACTACATTTATTGGCAATATGCAGCTGGAAAACGTCTTAATAAATTAGGAGCTGAAGACAACTCAACACTATATTTGATTCTAGCAATCTTTTTCCCAATTATTAACCCTTTCTTAATGCAAGACCAAGCAAACCGCTTAGCGGTATAAGACTAATAAAAAGCACTCACTTATTTTTATAAATAGTGAGTGCATTTTTTTTATTTTAAAACTTTCTTGATTAAATTTTCTTTTTTCTGATCGATCGGTGAATATCGAATAGGTAGATCAATTAAATTCGATTTTTTAATAATACTACGGTAATGTGAAAATGTATCGAAACTAGCTTTACCGTGATAAGCTCCCATTCCGCTATCGCCAACGCCACCGAAAGGTAAGTAATCACTAGCTACTTGCATGATTGTATCATTGATACATCCACCACCAAATTGACAATTGTTTAAGACTTTTTTTTGCACGGACTTAGATTTGGTAAACAAATAAAGAGCTAGTGGATGAGGTTTTTCTTTGATAAATTCGATTGCTTCATCCAAATTATCGTAAGTAATTATTGGTAAAATCGGTCCAAAAATCTCTTCTTGCATAACTTTATCTTCGGCAGTTATACCTCTTAGAATTGTCGGTGAGATTTTTAATGTTTCTTCATTGCTGTTGCCACCATAAACAACATTTTCCTTCTTTATCAATCCTAAAAGCCTTTTGAAATGTTTCTCATTGATGATTTTCCCGTAGTCCGGACTAGATACTGGGTCTTCTCCGACAAACTCTTTAATATAGATTTTGATTTTCTCAATGAAATCAGTTTCAACTTCTTTGTCGATTAAGACATAATCTGGAGCTACACAAGTTTGGCCAACATTTATTAACTTGCCAAAAGCAATCCGTTTAGCTGCTAAATCAATATCTGAGTCTTTAGTAACAATCGTCGGGCTCTTCCCACCTAATTCTAAACTAACGGGAGTTAGGTTTTTAGCAGCCTCAGTCATGACAATTTTTCCCACATTAGTACTACCAGTAAAGAATATATAGTCAAATTTTTGTTTTAACAGGTCCTGATTTTCTTCTCTTCCACCTTTAACAACGGTAACGTATTTTTCAGTAAAGGTATCTTTAATTAATGTCTCAATAGCATCAGAAGTTTTAGGACTGTAATTACTTGGCTTAATTATTGCTGTGTTACCAGCAGCTAAAGCTCCCGCTAAAGGGCCCAAAGTTAAATAAATCGGATAATTCCAAGGTGACATAATTAGTGTAACACCGTAAGGATGCGGTGAAATAAAACTTTTGGCAGGAAAGTTGGTTATCTCTGTTTTTCTGCTTTTGTTTTTCATCAACTTCTTTAAGTGTTTTAAAAGATATCTAATTTCTTTTAAAGTAACACCAATTTCACTTAAATAGGCTTCTCCTGAAGCTTTATTGAGGTCGATGAAAAGTGCTGCCTTTATTGCTTCTTCATGTTTTTTTACCCCTTCATATAACTTTGTTAAAGCGTGTTTTCTGAATTCATAACTTAGGGTTGCATTAGTATTATAAAACTCTCTTTGTTTTTCTACTAATTCTTTAATCATTTTATCTACCTCTTCTTCTAATAGTGATTGGTAATCTTTTCTGCAAAACCAATCTGATCTTTGATTTCTTTCTTTTCACCATTATCTAAAATCACATAACCACTGATTTTCCCAAAAACTTGATGTCCAATATTCTTAATTATTAATAAATTTGTATTGTCCTTTCGATCCAAAAACGGGGTCATTGTCAACTCAAGTCTGCCCTCATCATCTTTAAATGTCCAAGGTTTTAAAAAATCTTGATCATCGAAAATAAATTCTACATTATTTAATTTATGAGCTTTACCTTCATAAAAGATTATATTCTCAGTTGCTTGAGAAGTATCACCAAAACCATAACCAAGATTAAATCCAATTCTTTTTCCTGCTTTATCTAACCCTGATAAAGATCCCCAGTACCAGGTGTTTTTATAGGTCCAAACACCTCTACCCCAGTCTAACACTCCAAAATCATTAGAATCGTCAAAATCATATACTTTATCACCGATTTTAACTTGACCCGAAACATTCATACAATTAATCTTTTGATTATAGTAGAATCTAGTTGGATTTTCCTTAAAAGGTGTAGCGATTAACATCAGGTCATCATTAGGGTACTTTTTAAACTCTAGATTAGCAACAAGATCTAAATCATCGACAAACTTTTTGACATTAACTTCTAATTTACGGGTTTTTTCTTGATTTAAAAATTTAAAACTTCGAGTTTTATCTTCGTAGAATGCATCACCTTTAAGAGTCGAATTGGGTAGATTGAGTTTCCCAAAAGTAAAAAATTTCATCTGGGCATTTTTAGTCTCTTTTCCTGTTTTAAAATCTAAAAGACTAGCTGTAATTAAAGCCATATAACCTAGATCAGCTAAGGTAAAACTAAAAGCATAGTCATTAGAAATAGCGCAATAATAATCCCATTCTTTAATTCGCCATTTCGAAGCTTTGATTTGCTTACGATCATAATCAAAAATTTCTTCAGTTGCATAACCAGGTTCAAAAAGATGGCCTTTTGCATTAAGTAAATTCTGACGTTTTTTAATTAAATGATTCATTTATTATTCACCTCAAAAAATATTGTTTAATTATTTCGATTTAATTATATCACATTTTTTGTTTTGAAAATTTAGCCGAGGATTAATTAATAAAAAAATTAAGGCTAAATATTATAAATGAAAATTAAAATGTGGTAAGATTATCTTGTAATAAGGAGGATAATTTTATGAAATCAAGAAAAGTAGTGATTGTGGGAACCGGATTTGTCGGTATGAGTTATGCATATGCTCTACTTAATCAAGGCACAGCTGAAGAGTTAGTACTAATAGATGTAAATAAAGAAAAAGCCGAAGGTGAAGCAATGGATTTAAACCATGGTTTAGCTTTCGCACCAAAGAAGATGAATATTAAAGCTGGTGATTACGATGAGTGTAAGGACGCTCACTTAGTTGTTATTACCGCCGGTGTAAATCAAAAACCCGGCGAAACAAGAATTGATTTATTAAATCGTAACGCGCATATTATTCAGACAGTAACCAAGAACATCATGGGTTCAGGCTTCAATGGGATTATTTTAGTTGCTTCAAATCCTGTTGATATCTTAGCATATGTAGCTTGGAAAACTTCAGGTTTACCAACCTCAAGAGTCTTAGGTAGCGGGACTTCTTTAGATACCGCAAGACTAAGATATGAAATCTCAAAATATATTAAGATTGACTCAAGAAATATTCACGCTTATATACTAGGAGAACACGGAGATAGTGAATTTGTTTGTTGGTCAAAGGCTTATGTCGGAGCCAAACCAATGCTTGATGTAATCGAAAGTATGAAAGAAATCAATTTTGAAGATTTAGATCATATTTATTTGAAAGTAAGAGACGCTGCTCAAGAAATTATCAAAAGAAAGCATGCTACGTATTATGGAGTGGGAATGGCACTTGTAAGAATCACTTCTGCTTTGTTTGATGATGAAAACCGAATTCTACCTGTTTCAGTTTATAATGATGGAGTCTATAACATTGATTCAGATCTTTACATTGGACTTCCTGCTGTTTTAAATCGTGATGGGGTTCATCATGTAGTGAATTTAAAATTAAGTCCTGAGGAACAGATTAAGTTAGAAAAATCCGCAGCTATCTTAAAATCTAATTTAAAACAACTAGATATTTAAAAAAAATGTGTTGGTTTGCAAACCAACACTTTTTTTATCCAATCATTAATTTAAATAGTCCCCGACAAATTCTTTTATTCATTAAGTCAATCAAACCTTGAGCTCTTCTAAAACTTAGGACTCCATCACTAAACATTACTAAAGACCTTATCGGCATTTCTTCAAGCATATGGTCAATCATAAGTAATGCGACTTCATCATTTGAGTCTTTGAATGTTTTAGCAATCTCTCTTTTAATAATCTTATGTAATCTTTTTCCAACAAAAGTATTTTTTACTTCTCCAAAAGTCGAGTTTATATCATAAGGTTTTATGGGTCTTGGTTTTGGGATATCATAACCTAAAAGCGCTTTAAAGTCCTCATCATTAGGAGAAAAATCTTTGGTTATATTAAAGTAATTCTTTGCTTTTTCTTCAGTTATAACGTCTAAAGATTCTATCTCAATGTTTTCTGTTTTAAAGATATCTCTACTAGAATTACCAACATAAATTTCATATTGTCCAGCTTCTAATTTCCAAACATTATCGTTAAAGATTTTTAAATCATTAAAATCAATATTAATTTCAACCTTTTCTGACATATTTGCACTTATTTCAACCTTTTTAAATGC
>JBAYQC010000068.1:0-8032 GCA_041677365.1 Candidatus Izemoplasmatales bacterium
AAAATAATTCAGATTGAAGTAATAAAGATGATTATTAATCAGATTACTGATAACAACTTAGAATTAACACTAAATAACTTATTGGATATCATTGATTTAACTACTTCTGATAAACCGCATCTTTCTTATAACATAAGTGATCAGTTATTTGTTGAGAAAAGTTATGGTAATTTAGAATTTAAAACTGACAGATTAATTTCTTATGACTACGAGTTTATCGTTAATGATTTCCAAGAATTATCTTTACCGGACAATCATTTTCTCTTCATCACAAAAAAACCAAACAAAAATTATGGTTTTATAGATAAATTATGGTATAATAATTTAGATTTAATCTTTCCTTTAACAATAAGAAATCGGCGAAATGGTGACCGTTTGAAGTTTGATTTCGGCACTAAGAAATTAAAAGACTTTTTTATTGATAAAAAGATTAAAAAAAATATCCGTAATACTATCCCAATTATTATTGATAAAAGTGGAGAGATTATCTTTATTCCCGGACTTTATAAAAAGGAATATAAAGGTAATGAGTGTTTATACATATCTTATAAGTGAGGTCAATCCTAATGTTAGAAAGAGACATTGAAAGAGTCTTAGTAAGTCATGAAGAAATAGTGAAAACATCTAAAAAACTTGGAAAGCAAATTGCTTCTGACTATCAAGGTAAAAAACCCTTAATAGTTGGTTTGTTAAAAGGGTGTATCCCGTTTCTTGCCGAATTAGTTAAGCATATAGATATTTATTGTCAAATCGAGTTTATGAGTGTCCAAAGTTATCATGGCGGAACCGCTTCTACTGGCAATGTTAAGATTACTAAAGATTTAGATGTGTCTGTAGAAGGTAGAGATGTTATTATCGCTGAAGATATAGTTGATACCGGAAGAACAATAAACGTTGTAAAAGAATTATTAAAATATCGCGGAGCCGCTTCAGTTGAAGTTGTAACGCTACTGGATAAACCCCAAGGGAGAACCGAAGAATTCGTGCCTAAATATATTGGTGTGACTATTCCCAAAGAATTTGTGGTCGGTTTTGGTCTTGATTATGATGAGTACTATCGTAATCTTCCTTATGTGGGAATATTAAAACAAGAAGTATACAAGAAATAAGGAGGAAATTTTATGGCCGTTGCTAAAAAACCTAATCGAAAACCAATTAACAATCGATCAACACAGTTTATAATGATAGCTTTATTAGTAATATTAGCTATTTCAATTTTTTATAGTTTTACTAATTCTAAAGCTCCCAAAGAACTGTCAAACACTGAATTTATTGAAAGTCTTACTTCTAATGAAGTTGAGACTGTAGAAGTTTCACCATTATCTGGCGAAACTAATTACCGTGCTTATAAAGTGTCAGGTACACTTACGGATGATGCTCGTTATGAAACTTATTTTGCTAATGATTCTGAATTAGATGAAGTAAGATTATTAATTAACACTTTGAATAACGATAGTATTGATACCAATGATGTTGTTTATGTCTTTAACCGTGGCGCTACTTATAATATTTTAAACATTATCTTCCCTATCATCTTAGTTGGTGGTGTGGTTGTAATGTTAGTTATTATGATGCGTGGTGGTACTAATGCTAATAAACAAGCATTTGATTTTGGTAAGAGCAAAGCACAAGTCAGCAAAAATCAAAAAACTACGTTTGAAGATGTTGCTGGGGCAGATGAAGAAAAAGAAGAATTAAAAGAAATTATTGATTTCTTGAAGAATCCAAAAAAATATATGGACTTAGGAGCAAGAATTCCTAGAGGAGTATTATTAGTTGGCCCTCCAGGAACAGGTAAAACTTTAATTGCTAGAGCTGTTGCAGGTGAAGCAAAAGTACCTTTCTACTTCGTTTCTGGTTCTGACTTTTTAGAAATGTTTGTTGGTGTTGGTGCCTCAAGAGTTAGAGATATGTTTAAAACTGCTAAGACTCATTCACCATGTATTTTATTTATTGATGAAATCGACGCTGTCGGACGTCAAAGAGGTACTGGTTTAGGTGGAGGTCACGATGAACGTGAACAAACTCTTAACCAATTACTTGTTGAGATGGATGGATTCGGTCACAATTCAGGAGTAATTGTAATGGCCGCAACCAACCGTGTTGATATCTTAGATCCAGCTTTAATGCGTCCCGGACGTTTTGATCGCCAAGTTTATGTTGGTCGTCCAGATATTAAAGGTAGAGTCGAAATTTTAAGAGTCCACTCAAGAAACAAAAAGATTAATCCAGATATTACATTCCAAGAAATCGCTAGAAGAACACCAGGATTTACTGGTGCGGATTTAGAAAACTTAATGAATGAGGCGGCGCTTTTAGCAGCTAGAGAAAACAAAACCCAAATTGAATTATCTCATATCGATGAAGCTGTTGATAGAGTTATGATGGGCCCAGCTAAGAAATCAAGAGTATTCTCTAAAAAAGAAAAAGAAATTATCGCTTATCATGAAGCTGGACATGCTGTTATCGGATTAAAATTAGAAAATGCTAATATTGTTCATAAGGTAACGATTATTCCTCGAGGACAAGCTGGTGGTTATAACTTAATGTTGCCTAAGGAAGAACAAGCTTTCTTACAAACAAAACAAAATTTATTAGAAATGATTATTGGCCTTTTAGGTGGTAGAGTGGCTGAGGAAGTCACCTTTAAAGAAATTTCTACTGGAGGACATAACGATTTACAGCGTTCTACTTCTATTGCTAGATCAATGATTACCGAGTATGGTATGAGTGAAAGGTTAGGTCCAATCACTTACGAAAAAGATAGCGATACTGTATTCTTAGGAAGAGATTATGGTAAATCTAAAAACTTTTCAGAAGCTATCGCTACGGAAATTGATAAAGAAGTTCGTGGAATTATCCATGATTGTTATGATAAAGCAAAAGAATTAATTGAAAAAAATCTTGATTTATTAAAAACAATCGCTCACTATTTACTAGAAGTTGAAACATTAACTAAAGAAGATATCGATGAAATTGTTGAAACTGGTAAATTAGGTAGATGGGATAATGTTTTGGCGAATGAGGTAGATACTGATTCCGCCGTAAAACCAAAGGAAGAATCTCAATCACAAAAAGAAGCTAAATAACTAACTAGCTGGGATGCCTTGTGGTATCCCAGTTTATTTTAGGAGTTGAATATTAATGCGTTTAGATAAATATTTAAAAGTATCAAGAATTTTCAAAAGAAGAACTATCGCTAAAGAGGTCAGTAAAAACTCTCGGGTATTAATTAACGGTAGAGTAGCTAAACCTGGTAGTGAGGTTAAAGTTAATGACATTTTAACTATTTTTTATGGTTCTAAAGAACTCAAAGTTAAAGTGCTTGAAGTATTAGCATATGCAAAAAAGGATGATGCTTTTACTATGTATGAGATAATCAGTGAAGAAAATTGATTCAAAACTGTTTTCTCGATATAATTTAAGATGGAGTTGATGAAAATGAAAAAAGTCTTAATCATAATAACTTTCATTCTAAGTGGAATCTTATTATTGGGTTGTAACGATAGAAATATGTCTCATGACATCTATGTAACGGTATATCCTTTACAATATGTCGCTGAAGAAATTTTAGAAGGTACTGAATACACTGTTGGGATTGTCCCTGGAGTAACTTCTCATGAGAGTTCAGTTGATTGGTCGCCGAGAGAAATAATCGCAATGACCGAAGCTACATATCTGTTTTATATCGGTGCAAATTATGATTATTACATCGATTACCAAATAGACAGTATTTTTTCTAATAAATTAGTGGAACTTGTAAAAATTCAAGATAGTGGATATATCGAGTTTATTCCTGGAGAAATTCATGAACACGATCACGATGATGAACATACTCATGATGCTCATGCAACAAACACTTCAGCCTTAGGTATCGATCCGCATTTTTGGATTTCGCCGATAAAGATCCTTGAAGTAGCTGAATTAGTCTATGATAAACTAATCGAAGCTTATCCTGAAGAAGAAACGCTTTTATCTGATAATTATGATAATTTGTTACTGACTTTGCAAGAACTTAGTGATGATTATCAAGAGGCTATTGATAAGTTGACTAATATTGTGTTGACTTCAACTAATCTTTATGGATATTTAAGAAATGATTACGGTTTGAATTTTATGCCAATTTCAACTGGTTATCACGAAGAATCAGATCAATTTACTTTAGAACAAAAACAAAAAATAGTTGCTGAAGCTGATTTTCATGATATTCAATACATAATCTACGAAAAATATACTACTTCTCCACTTTCAGATGCTGTTAGAGAAGAGCTAAGTATGGGAAAATTAGAATTTAACATCTTACAGTCAATTCTTGACGAAGAGGTAAATGCTGGCAAGAACTATG
Source organism: Candidatus Izemoplasmatales bacterium (assembly GCA_041677365.1). Taxonomy (GTDB): domain Bacteria; phylum Bacillota_I; class Bacilli_A; order Izemoplasmatales; family Hujiaoplasmataceae; genus UBA2289. The sequence continues at coordinate 4,346 of JBAYQC010000068.1, forward strand.
TTACAATAATGTATGATAATTTAGAATTAATAAAAACTGCAGGGGAATATGAGGGGTAATATGGAATTAAAATTAACAGAACAAGAAATTGTTAGAAGAGAGAAAGCAGAAAATTTAAAAAGTTTAGGTATCGATCCTTTTGGATCGAGATTTGATCGTTCGCATAATACAAAAACATTTAAAAATGAATTTTCTAAATTTACTAAAGAAGAGCTTCATGAAATGGAAAATCCGAAAACTGTAAAAATTGCTGGAAGGATTATGACAAAGCGTGTAAAAGGTAAAGCTGGCTTCGCTCATATCCAAGATCAATATGGATTATTACAGTTATATGTAAGGATCGACGCTATCGGTGAAGATGCTTATGATTTATTTAAAAAGGCAGATATTGGCGACATTATTGGTGTTTATGGAACAGCGATGATTACTAATACCGGTGAATTATCTTTAAAGGTTGAAAAGTTTATTCATTTAACTAAAGCTTTAAGACCGCTACCAGAAAAATATCATGGTTTGGTTGATAAAGAAGAGATTTACAGACGTCGTTATGTTGATTTAATTATGAATGAAGAAAGTCGTAATACTTTTATTAAAAGATCGAAAATAATTAAAGAGATGCGTGACTATCTAGATCATCGCGGTTATTTGGAAGTAGAAACTCCAGTATTGCAACCGATACTTGGTGGTGCGAATGCTAGACCTTTTATTACTCATCATAATACTTTAAATATGCCATTTTATTTACGAATCGCTACCGAATTACATTTAAAAAGACTAATTATTGGTGGCTTTGATGGAGTTTATGAGATTGGTAGATTATTTAGAAATGAAGGAATCGACCGCTTGCATAATCCGGAGTTTACAACGATTGAACTATACCTAGCTTATTCTGATTTACAAGGAATGATGGACTTAAGTGAAGACTTAATCAGCCATCTAGCTATGAAAGTAAACGGTACAACTAAAGTTAATTATGACGGAGTTGAAATTGATTTAGCTAAGGGTTGGCGGAAAGCACATATGGTTGATTTAATTAAAGAAAAATGTGGAATTAACTTCTTTGAAATCAAAGATTTTGAAACTGCAAAAGCTTTGGCTAAAGAACATCATTTAGAAGTTGCGCCGCATCTATATGGTGTTGGACATATTGTTAACCTCTTCTTTGAACACTATTGTGAAGCTGATTTAATTCAGCCAACATTCGTTTATGGTCATCCAATTGAAATTTCACCATTAACTAAAAAAGATCCTTCTGATGAAAGATTCACTCAAAGATTTGAATTGTTTATCAATGGTAGCGAATATGCAAATGCTTATACCGAGCTTAATGATCCAATTGATCAATTGGAACGTTTTGAAAACCAGATTAAAGAAAAGGATTTAGGTAATGAAGAAGCTAACGAGATGGATATTGATTTTGTTGAAGCTTTAGAATATGGAATGCCTCCAACTGGTGGTATTGGGATTGGGATTGACCGATTGGTAATGTTGCTTACTGACTCTAAATCAATTAGAGATGTACTACTTTTCCCACAAATGAAAAATCGTTAAGATATAAATAAAAGGCTTGTTACTCTTAATTAAAAGATAACAAGCCTTCTTTTTATTTAATTAATTATTCTTCTTCGTCAACTGATTCAACTTCTTCAATGTCTTCGACATTATCCATTTGATTTGCAATTAAATGCTGGTCACCTTCATCGTTAGTATTAAACTCTTCGGGTGCTTCTTCTTGGAACACATAATCTTCTACTTTAACATTATTTTTAAACAATTCCTTAGCTCTGATTGCAGTATGGTGGTTTTTACCGTTGGCAATAACTTTAGCTAAACACTTATCCATTTCTACTTCATCATTGATAGCGCGATAGTAATAAGCCATTCTAAAATTATAAATAAGTTTAGTAGAAATATAGCCATCAAATTGTGAAAATTGACTTTCGATGACTTCGCGGTAATGTTCTGGATTATCATCTAATCCTTGAATTGCTTCTAAAACTTGAATATAAGAATTAACAAAGCTTAAATATCTTCTGTTGATATTTGCGCTTAAGGTTTTAATTCTTTCTAAATACATATTAAAATTTTCAAAATCTTCTAGTTCAAAACTAGCATATGCGCTAAACGCAAAGATTAAGATATGATATGCTGGATTAAGTTTCTTTAGTTCAATTTGGTTAAAAGTTTTAATAGCTTCGTCATATTCACCACAATAATACTTTGCCATCCCCAAGTAAACCATATAAAAAGCTTGCATATTCTTTGTCGGTGCTTTTTTAAGGTTTCCTTCGACTAACTCTTTAGCCTTTTGAACTTCCAAATCATATTCTACCAACATATTAAATCTAGTAGAAAATGTCTGCAAAGATCCAGAAACTTTATATCTTAAGAATAAATATCCGGCTAGAATAATCACAAACACCCAAATGAAATCCATATACTCAAATATGAAGTTAGTGATTATCAAAGTTAAATCAATTACCATAATCGAAATCATTGCGGTTAAATATTGTTTTCTGTTCATTAAATTTCATCTCCTAATAAAATATCGTTTTCTTCTTCAAAATTCAGACCTAATGTATCAGCGATTTCTACAAAAATATCAATAATGCCAGTAAAGTGGTAGGTGTCCTTACCAATAATTTTATAGACTTTGCTATCGACATAAAGGTTTAAGTTATCGGGTATCATGGTTTTGTTTTCAATTAAATCATCAAGGTAGTTGCTGAGTTTATCGAGTTCATCTTGATTGTATTTGATAGATTTTTCAATTAGTTCATATTTTAAGTCTTCTAAAAAAAGATTGTATCCAATTACTTGATCATAGACTAAAAAAGCGTGAAAATCATTTTTAAATGTTTTTTCTAATAATAGTTTACAAGTGAAGAATTGCATATGTAAATATTCCAATCCAACTTGAAAAATTTTATCAATATCTTCATCTATTTTACTTGAATCTTTATTATTTTCATAGAGATAATAAAGCACTTCATAAACCGGTTGAAAACGGTAATATAAACTAGAATCATGATTTTTTAATTGGTTATAAAAATCTTTATTATCAAGTAACCAACCTTGATAATCTTTAAACATTTTAATCATAAGCATACCCTCTTAACTATTATACAATAAAAGAAAAGAAAAACCACAAATAAAATGTGGTTTTTTGTGTATTAAGCTTGGTTTATTGAACCGAAAAGACGAATTTTCTCTTTTACAACGTTTTTTACCGCCTCTGTACCTGGAGCTAAAAGTTTTCTCGGGTCAAAGCCTTTACCAATTAAATCTTTACCTTCTTCAATATATTTTCTCGTTGCTTCTTGGAAAGCTAATTGACATTCCGTATTAACGTTAATTTTTGATACGCCCATTGAAATTGCTTTTTTAATCATATCTTCAGGAATGCCGGTTCCACCATGTAAAACTAGAGGGATGTCACCGGTAATTTTATTTATTTCATTTAATACATCAAAATCTAAACCTGCCCAATTCTCTGGATATTTACCATGAATATTACCAATACCAGCGGCTAAGAAATCAACACCTAAATCAGCAATCATTTTGCATTCTTTTGGATCAGCAACTTCCCCGTTACCAATTACTCCGTCTTCTTCTCCGCCGATAGCTCCAACTTCTGCTTCTAACGAAATTCCTAGTTTTCTAGTTCTTTCTACCATGTCTTTGGTT
>JBAYQC010000069.1:0-7950 GCA_041677365.1 Candidatus Izemoplasmatales bacterium
AAGCCAGATTGTTGCCGGTGGTGTTGCTAGAACCGGAACAGCTGCCGCTGTTACGGTAATTATGTTAATAGTACCGATCACAGTCTTTATAATCAATCAATCGAAGATGCTAGATACTATGGCGCATTCGGGATTGAAATAGTGGGAGGTAAAGATGAAAAAAATCTTGTTTTTAATAATTTTATCAATCTTAACTCTCAATTTTACCGCTTATTTTGTTTCAGCTGAAAGCTATAATTACAGTCCCTTAGGCGAAGTGATTTATTCGGCTGAAGCCGTAAGTGTAACCCATGTAGTTGATTCCTCTAATTTAAGAGATTCTTCAAATCAAGAAGTTCCCATAAATTTTGGTGAATTAGTCGATGTTTATGCAACTTCGGATAAAATTTACCTTACCGATAAAACCAATGGAGCTATTCATATTCTTAATGAAAATTACGAATATTTAAATTCCTTTGGCATGGGTGTTTTAAAAACACCTAACAGTACTTTCGTTACTGATGAATTTATCTATGTTGCTGATACTGGCAATTTGAGAATCGCAATTTTTGATCATAGTTTTAACCTTGAACAAGAAATCTTAGCTCCAAGCGACCCAACCTTTAAACAAAGTCCGGATGATGAAAATGGTTATGATTTTAAACCTTTAAGACTCACGGTCAATCGTACTGGTAGAATTTATGTGATTGCCGACCAAGTATTTGAAGGGATTTTGGATTTTAACCCTGATGGTAGTTTTTCTCGATATGTAGGAGCTAACTCTGTGACCATGTCACTTTGGGATGCGTTCTGGTTAAGGTTAACTTCCGAAGAACAAAGAGCGGCTCAAGGTTACCGTTTAGCAACCACGTTTAGAAATTTGATGGTTGATGATGAAGGTTATCTTTATACTGTTTCTGATGTAACTGAGGGTGAAAAAGTTATCAAAAAACTTAATTATAAAGGTATTGATGTTTTAACAAGAAACGGTTATGTCCCTCAAGTGGGAGATTTAGTAACTGTTCCTCAAAGAGTAAACCTACCCGATGGGCCATCAGTTTTCACTGATATTGATGTCAATGAGTTTGGTAACTATATGGTTTTAGATGCAACAAGAGGAAGAATATTCACCTATGATTTTGAGGGTAATTTACTTTATATCTTCGGAGAACTAGGGAATTTAACTGACAGTTCTAACAATACAAGAGATAAATTTATTCAACCGGCAGCAATTAAGTATTTTAACGATAAGATTCTAGTGGTTGACGGAATGAATAAAAATCTTTTAATCTTTGAATATACTGAGTTTGGTAAACTTGTTAACGAAGCTACCAGACATTATTATGAAGGTGATTATCAAGAAGCTAAGGATACCTGGGAAGAAGTTTTGGTTTACAACACTAATTACTATCTTGCTTATAAGGGTATTGCTAAAGCTGAATTAAGAGAAGGTAATTATGAAAGAGCTATGGAGTATGCTAAGCTCGGATATGATAACGATACTTTTTCTAGCGCTTATCAACCTTATCGTTATGAAAAAATCGCAGCCATTTTTCCCTATCTACTGGTAGTTATCTTTGGCGGATTGATTTATGCATTTATCAAAAACGCAAGGGGCGCAATAAATAAAGCGAAGGAGGAAGAAGAAATTGGTTAATCTTACATCTAAATTTAAATCTTTCTTCACCCGCGAAAATTTAAAGGAAAAAATTAAAACATTCTTTGAAGACTGTTTTAAAATTCCTTTCGGTCTAATCGTTTATCCGATTAGAGGTTATGAAGAATTTAAATATGAAAATAAATCTAAGGGTTATGTCGCAATATTTTATCTAGTAATGATGATTGTTGCACAAATTATCGCTTTTAACGGTGATGGTTTTCTTGTCAATCAAAATAATCCAAGAGATTTTAATTTACTACTTACAATAGCTTTAATTGTATTTCCAGTCGCTATCTTTGTTTTTGCTAATTGGGCAACTACAGCTTTAATGGATGGAAAAGGAAATATGACTGAGATTTTTAGGGTAATTACTTATGCATTTTTCCCTTATGTTTGGCTGAGTTTGTTAGCATCTTTAATCAGTAATTTCATTACTGTAGATGAAATAATCTTTTATACGGCTCTTCATAGTGTCGGTATCGGCCTACTAGGCTACATGCTCTTTTTTGGACTTTTAGGGATTCACGAGTATGGTTTATTTAAAACAATATTAATGTTTATTTTTACTGTAGTAGCGATTGCGGTAATTCTCTTTATAATTTTATTATTCTTTTCATTAATCCAACAAGTTTATGCTTTTTTCAAATCACTTTATGATGAGTTTGCGATGAGGTTTTTAGTATGGATAAAATAAACGCAAATGAACCATTAGTCTATTCAGCTTTGCCGCTGAATCAGAAGTTAAAAGTAAAAATTAAAAATTGGTTTAATGAAAAAATTCATGAATTTAAATTTCCTTGGAAAAAACTGATAGTTATAGCAGTTATCGCTTTAATTGGTTTAGGTTTATATCTTGTGGTAAAACTCAATAAGTTACCAAAGATTAGCCAAACACCTTATGATAAAACAGACTTTTTAGAAGTTAGTGAATTAAAGGAACAATATTCCGATGAAGTTATTTTAGAAAACACATTCTTGAAATTTACCTTAAGTACAAAAGACACATTATTTACACTTGAAGATAAATCAACTGGAGAAATCTTCACCTCTAATCCTGATACTAGAAGTTCAAGATTCCTTGACCCGCTAAGAGTAGCTTATGCCGGTAATTTAGGCAGTGTTAGCCAAATGGGTGTTTATTCTAACGCGATAGATTATGATGATTTCTTAGTTAAAGTTGCAGAAGATTATATTGAAGTTCTCTATCTAGTCGGCGGTAAAAAAGGTGTGGATGAATATGATTTTCCTCAAGTAATCACAGCTGAAAGAATGGAGGATTTGGTACTTTCTAAATTAGAAGAAGGTTCAATTTCTTATCGAAGAGTCACCGAACAAGCTTATGTTTACGGTGAAGTTGAAGGCGAACCAATTTGGAAATTAAAAAGTGGAATTCAAACTTCAATTCTTGAACGTTTATATACAATTTTTTATGAAGAAGCTGGCTATACAGCTGAAGATTTAACCTATGATCTTGAGTCTAACGGTATTAAAGTTGAGGATCGTTATCCTTATTTCGAAGTTGCTTTAAGATATAGTCTCTCTGATAATGCTTTAGACGTAAGATTAGTTAATGAAGCTTTTGTGGAAAAAGAAAAATATCCGATGGTCTACATCGATATCTTGCCATATTTCAGTGCTGGAACTGTTGATGATGAAGGGTACTTACTAATTCCTGATGGTAGTGGTGGAATCATCGAATTTAATCAAGAAAGAGCATTCTCCCTGCCTTATAATAAAAGAATTTACGGAGATGATTTAGCAAGCTTTTCTTTGGTTAAAACTGAAGATTTCAGCAAGATTAATTTACCAGTTTTCGGAATTAAAAATAATGATAAGGCAATGATAGCGATAGCTGAAGAGACTGCTGAAATGGCAAATATCTATGCTAATTCCAGTACTCAGGATAATCCTTATAACTACGCATATTATCGCTATAATATTCGTGAAGGTGAAATCTATGAGTTTTCATCTATCAGTTCATCGGTTTACATTAATGAATGGACATATTACTACAATCAAAAAGATTTTAAAGTTAAGTATGTGGTTGTTGATGAAGCAGATGCGAGTTACGCTGACATGGCTAAGACCTACCAAGATTACCTATTGGCTAATGATTTAGTCAAGAATGCGGATAATACTTCAAATCCGGTTTTAGATTTAACACTCTTAGGTGGGTATATGATCGATGAGAATTTTCTCGGTATTCCTTATGAAACTGTTAAATCATTAACCGATACAGAAGGTGCAAAAACAATTATTGAAGCATTAAGCCAAACCACAATAGAAGATATTAACATCTATTATCAAGGCTTTACTAACGAAGGGTTAAAACCTTCATACATGGGCGATATTCAATTTGATCGCTCAACGGGAAGCAGAAATGATTTCCAAGATTTAGTGAATTTTGCTAGCATAAACGACATCGAATTATTTTTAGAAAGCTACATCAATTCCGCTTATACAAAAAAAGATATTAGCATTAAAAATGAAGCGGTTAGAGATGTGTTTGGTGAAATTGTCTACCATTATGATTATAATCCGGCATCATTATTCGTTGATAGCACTTCTAGAGAAAAATATATTTTAAGTCCTCATACTTATAATGATACTTTTAGAGAAATCACTAAGGTATATGAAAGAATTGGGACCGATAATATTGCTTACAGTGATTTTGGTAAGGACATCTACGGCTCTTATAAAAAAGATAATACGATTTTCCGCTATCAAACTGCTGCCGAAATCATCCAAAGTTTAGAGGAAAACACTTTTGCTAAACAGATGTTTCGAAATCCTAATCTATTTGCGATTAAATACGCAAATAATATTACTGATATCGATATTTTAGCTTCAAACTATCAGGTTATTAGCTATAGTGTACCTTTCTATCAATTAGTCTTTAGTGGTTTAGTTGATTATTCAGGGGATGCTTTTAATACTGATGATAAATATTCTTATAATTATCACGTGATGAAGGCAATTGAAACAACTGCTAACATCGCTATGACTTGGTCTTATGAAAGTACTGTGGATTTAGTCGAAACTGAATATTCCAAATATTATTCAACATTTTATGAATATTGGCTGGAAACTTTAAGTGATACTCATGAAGAAATGGTTAGTCTAGGAGTATATTCACAAAGTTTAACTGATCATGAAGTGTTAAGTAGTGATGGGCTAGTAACAATGTCTACTTATTCAAACGGTAAACAAATCGTCTTTAATTATCGTGATTATGCTTATAGTCAAGACGGTTTTACAGTTGAAGCTAATTCCTACTTGGTAATTGAGGAGGGCTCATGATGAAAACTAAAAAGATGATGTCTCCTCAAGAAAAAAATAAAAAAATTATCAAAATTGAGAACAAGAAAAAAACTTTAGAATTAAAGTTAGATAAATTAAATGATCGATATATTGAATTATCGCAAAAGAAGAAGTTTAATCGAGCGGTAAAGATAAACCAAAAACGTGGTCGTTTAATTGCGAAAATTCAACATTGTAAAAATGACTTAGGCTTTTATCAAAATAACGAAATTGAAAAAATAAATATTTTTAAAAGGGTAAATAATACCTTTAAAAGAATGCCTTATCGAAAACAAAAACAGATTTTTGGTGTCTTGTTTATAATTCCTTGGTTTATCGGATTTATAGTATTCTTCGCTACTTCGGTAGGAACTACTATCTGGTGGAGTTTAAACTCGATGGCTCCTCAACAAGGTGGAGGATTCACCTATATCTTTAGAGGTATTCAAAATTACATCGACCTTTTCACTAGAGAAACTCTAGCAGGAACCACAGTTTTAGAAGTGTTGACCTCATCGATAATTGACATTTTAATTGATTTACCGACAATTATTATCTTTAGTATATTCATAGCTGTTTTACTGAATACAAAATTCAAAGGACATCAAATTGTAAAAGCAATATTCTTTATTCCTGTTGTTTATAATATGACGGTTATCAACAATACGATGTCAGGTACCTTTGGAGCTTTATTCGGTGCAGAAATGGATACTGGATTCCAGTTATCAAACACTTTGTCAAACTTCTTCATGCAGATTGGAATTGGTGGCGGACTGATTGAGTTCTTAATGTCTGCGGTTGACAGAATCTTCTTGATTATCAACAAATCAGGGATTCAAATTATCATGTTTATTGCGGCTTTACAATCGATTCCTATTCATCTATATGAATCGGCTAAAGTTGAGGGTGCAACAAAATATGAAATGTTTTGGAAGGTTACGATACCGATGGTCAGTCCAATGATTTTAACTACTTTGGTTTATACGATAGTTGATAGTTTCGGTAGTTCAGATATCATGAACTTTTTAACAGTTAACTCTCAAGGTACGACAATGGCTACTAATCAACCTGGAATGTATTCGGCAATATCAATTGTTTACTTCTTAGTTAACCTTTTGATTATTGTGATTGGTTTCTTGTTATTGAGAAAGCGGGTGTTCTATTATGATTAAAGCGATTAAATTAAGACTTTCTAAGTTAAGAACTGCTTTCATTAATTTTCAAGAAGATATGAAGATCCCAACAAGAAGAATGGTGTTCAGAAACAGAGTTGTTAAATTCATTTCAATGATTTTAATGTATATTTTATTAATCGGTCTTTGTTTTGTAATCTTATATCCTTTGATTTTACAATTAGCTGTGGCTTTTAGAGCACCGACCGATGTTAACAATGTTTCGATTCTTTGGATTCCTGGAGAATTTTCAATTAAGAATTTTGAAGTAGCGATGATTGCCTTAAAATATTTTGATGCTTTGAAAAATACTTTAATATTGTCTGTTGGTGTAACCATTTTACAATTGGTATCAACATCACTTGCAGGATATGCATTTGCTAGACTTAAATTTAAAGGTAGTACAGTTTTGTTTGGCATGGCATTATTTACCATTGTAGTTCCACAAACGGTTATTTCATTACCGTTGTTAAGAAACTTAACGCAGATGGGGCTTGTTGGTAAACCCGTAACATTGTTCTTAATGGCTGGATTAGGAATGGGGATTAAATCTGGGATTTTCATCTATTTATTCCGTCAATTCTACCGGGGAATACCCATTGAATTAGAAGAAGCGGCCAGTATTGATGGAGCTAATCCTTTCACAGTATTTTGGCGGATTATGTTACCAAATGCAAAAGGTGCTTTAATAACAGTAGCTTTACTTGCCTTTGTATGGCAATGGAATGATTATTATTTCACAACGCTGTTTGTGAGTAGAAGTAATTTAGATTTCGTTACCTTAACAACACAACAAGTATCAGTGCTTTATGGTTTACAACAAGCACTTACTGATGCAGGTGTATGGGGACTTATGGGACAAGATGTAACAAAGAATCCTTTATTCACCTCAATGATTTTGAATACTAGTGGTATTTTAGTGATGATGCCGCTGTTAGTATTATATTTCTTTGTACAAAAAATGTTTGTACAAGGTATTGAACGTTCCGGAATAGTCGGATAAAGAAAGGAAAAGAATATGAAAAAAATCTATTTTAAACGTACATTAGTTGTTTTTATGTTGATGCTCGTATTGGGCCTAGCGGCATGTAACGGGGGAGGAACTCCTAATACCACCGCTTCTACTGATAACGGTTCGGATTCAACCACTGAATCAACAGAACAAAACGGTAGTACTACTACAGGCACTGCTGATACCACTGAGACTCAAGTTACAAAGCCAGTTCCTAATATGATGGGACAAGACTTTGTAATCATGGTTAATAAAGCTTCAACAACCGATCCTCGTAGCGAAAGTTATACAGGAAACTGGAAACAAGAAAAAATCGCTCAAATTGAGTATGTGGAAGATAAGTATAATATCAATGTTGTCTATAAAACTTATCCAGCAGACGCAGTATATGGTGGCGGTAGAGAAAGATTTATCATTACGAATTCACTTAATGATACACCTCAAGCGCACATCTATGAAATGCCTTCATTTTCAATTTCAGTTTTAGCTGAAGGCGGAGCGATTTTACCACTTGATTCTTTAATTGAAGAATATGGAAACCCAGGATACTGGCCAGAAAAAGCTGCTTTTGGGACTGTTTTAGGCCAACAATACGCTTATGACGATCAATATCCCTTAGTTGGACAAGGAATTTATTACAATATCACCCTTCTAGAAGAACTTCTAGGTGAAGGTCAAGGTACCTTACCTTCAGAATTATGGTTAGATGGCGAATGGGATTGGGAAGCTTTTGAAGATATTTCTGAACAATTATTACCAGGAATTTCAAGTCTTGGTATTGAAGGAGCTGCAGTAATCGGCGGAAGACCTTATAACTGGGCTTATCA
>JBAYQC010000070.1:0-7924 GCA_041677365.1 Candidatus Izemoplasmatales bacterium
ACCCTCCCTTAAAACTTACTATTTAATTATAATCTATCTTGCCAAAATGTCAACATAGCTAAGGGAGTATTACCGTTTCTTATTGTTTTTAGACAGTTGAATGAAAACTCTTCTACCTTTTAACTTTTTGTTTTTGGTACTTGAGACGATACTCGGCCCAAATTTAGCATCAACTGAAAAGAAACTGAAATTCGATAAAATTGCAATATCTTGGATATCTCTTGCTTTAATTCTTGCATGAGAAGTTATAAAGTCAAGGATATCTGAAACGGTTAAATTATCACTTTTTCCAATATTTAAATGGAAACGAGCTTTATCTTTAGTTTTAAAAGCATTAAAGTCATCATTGATGTCTTGAACATTATTGTGAATTGATTCTAAAGCATTAAGTTTTCTTAATAAAGCTACAATGATTTCATCTTCTTTTAAATTTTCTTCAACTAACTGATTAAGAATCATATATTCTTTGCTTAAATCTTGAGTGTTGATGATTGCTTGAATCTCTTCAACAAATTTAGCGTTTTTAACGTCGATTACTTTTTCATAAGTGGGAATATTACGCTTTTTTATCTTAACATTAGCAATTCTTTCAATCTCGGATATCTTTCTTGCTTCACCCTTAGATACTAAGGTGAATGAATATCCTAGATGTCCAATTCTACCAGTTCTACCAATTCTATGAACATAGTATTCAGCTTTTTCTGGAACATCGTAGTTAAATACCGCTTCGACATTTTTAATATCCAACCCTCTAGCAGCTACATCCGTGGCTACTAAAACTTCAACTATTCCATTATGAAATTTGTTTAATACATCAAGCCTAGAAGTTTGAGGTAAATCACCGTGAATTTTATCACAATTGATTTTTCTATCAATCAGTTCTTCAGTAACCTTATCAACCATCGCTTTAGTGTTACAAAAGATTAAGGCTAACTTTGGTCTATAGATATTTAACAAACGATAGATTGCTTCAGTCTTATGTTCTTTTCTCACTTTATAGTAATATTGTGAAATATCTTCATTAGTCATCTCTTCGCCGATATGTTGAACTAATTCTGGATTATTCAGATATTTTTGTGCTAAGTCAACAATCCTTTTAGGCATTGTCGCTGAGAACATTAAAGTTTGCTTAATTTCTGGAGTTTTCGCAAAAATGGTTTCTATATCTTCGACAAACCCCATCTTTAACATCTCATCAGCCTCATCTAATACCAAGTACTTAATATTTGAAAGATCAATCGTTTTTCTATTGATATGATCAATTATTCTTCCTGGGGTACCAATGATAATTTGTGGTTTTTTTCTTAAGGCTTGAAATTGTCTAGTGATAATCTCTCCACCGTAAACATTGACGATTTTTAAGTTTTTAATATATTTTGCAATATTCTCTAACTCATTTTTAATTTGCACTGACAACTCTCTTGTTGGAGTAATTATCAAAGCTTGGACAAAGTCGTTTAAAACATCAATCATCTCTAAAATCGGGATACCAAAAGCGGCCGTTTTACCGGTACCGGTATGGCTGTTTCCAATAACATCTTTTCCCATTAATAACAAGGGAATTGTTTTTTCCTGTATTGGCGTTAAATTGACAAATCCCATTTCTTGTATTGCTTGTTCTATTTCTTGTTTAATTTTCATTTTTTCCTCATTTTCATAAAAAAAATCAACAGTTTAGTTGATTTTTTTAAGTCTCTATAAAATCAATTATTTTAATTCCATTATTCTTTAAATACTTACAGGTGATTCCTTCGCCAGGAATCTTTACATTACTAAATGTCCCGTCATAAATAAAGGTATAACCACAAGATGGTGAACCATCTTTCAAAATAACTGATTCACAATTATTCGTTTTTAGAATCTCAAGAGCTTTAAAAGCTCCTTGAGTAAAATTATTTGTAACATCTTGACCAACCTGATTGATAACTTTCCCGTTTTGAGTTATTTCACTAGGTATTCTTGGAGTTTGAAGTCCGCCCAGTTCCTCTGGACAAAATGGTACAACTTCTTTTCCTTTGATAAAGTTAATAACTTCTAAGTTGAGATTATTCTTGCCGTTGTATTTACAGTTAAAACCTAACAAACAAGCAGATACTCCGATTGGTGCTGTTTTCATTTTACTCAAACGAATCGATATCGATTCTGATCTTCTTTCCTTGTCTTGTTGCGGCAGCATAAGCAATTGTACGAATTGCATTAGCGATTTTACCGCCTTTGCCAATTACTCTACCTAAATCTTCATTATTAACTAAGACTTGGATAGTAATCGTATTCTCATCTTCAGAAAACTTCTTTACGACAAGATCTTCAGGATGAATTACCAATGGCGTCACCAAGTCAAACACTATTTTTTCATAATTAACAGCCATTATAATACCTTCTATTTCTTGCTTTTTTCTGCTAAGAATTCACTCATGATTCCAGTTTGTTTTAATAAACTCTTTACAGTATCAGTTGGTTGAGCACCAGCAGTAAGCCATTTTTTTGCTAGTTCTGCATTAATTTCGACATGTGCAGGTACTTTAGTTGGTTCGTAAACACCAATGATTTCTAAATATCTACCATCTCTCGCTTTTCTTGCGTCAGCCGCAACAACACGATAAAAAGGTCTTTTAGTAGTACCAAATCTTTGTAATCTTAATTTAACCATTATAAAATCCTCCTAAATGTAATTTCCGCAGTTGATTATATCAAAAAAAATATAGCCTGTCAAGTTTTTTTTATTGACAGGCTAGATTAAATTAAACTGCGATGTTTAAGACCTCAATTTCTTGCATCGAAGCTTCAACTTTTTTTACTAAACGATTGTTTCTTAGTATCTTTTCAACCTTTGCAAAACTATCTTCATTAACATATCCTGTTAAGTATCTAGCGGCCTCATTGACATAAGTTATATTGATGTCTAAATCTTTTATTTTTTTAACTACCTTCTTGTGTTTGAAGTAAATTATAATGCCTTTGCGTTTTATCATGTTAATCCTCATTTCTGTTCTTTCACTCCCATATTATACCAAAAACCTTCAAATTTTGAAAGTCGAAGCTATTATTCTTTATTAAAAAAAGAGAAAGTGATATAATAATTTTGGTGATAAATATGTTATTAAATAAAGATATAATTCAAGATGGACATCCAACCTTGAGAAAAAAAGCTACTCCGGTTTCTTTACCCTTAGATAAAGAAACTTTGAATACTTTAAGAGCGATGATGGAGTATATTGAAAATTCTCAAGATGATGATTTAGTAGAAAAATATCAACTTAGACCATCAGTTGGTCTAGCTGCCCCACAAATTAATCAATCGAAAAAAATGTTTTGTATGAAAACTCTAGATGAAGAATTCACTCAAGTTCATAAATACGCTGTCATAAACCCTAGGATTATTTCTCATTCTGAAGAAATGACCTATCTTCCTGGAGGCGAAGGCTGTTTATCAGTTGATGAAGAAGTAACTGGACTTGTTAAAAGACCTAAAAAGGTTAAAGCTAAAGTGCAGCTTGTAAACCTAGAAACTGGTGAAACCAAGGAAACTTTATTAAAACTGTCCGGTTATCCAGCAATAGTCTTTCAACATGAATATGACCATCTATTAGGAGTTCTATTTATTGATAAGATGGCTGATGCTTTACCTAATATTGAACCAATTCACTTTAAAAGCTTTGAAGAAGAATAATCTTTAAATTAAAATGAGAACCTTTATTTTTGTGAGGTTCTCATTTTTTTTATAAATTATTTAAATTAGTTCTTAATTTTTTTGCAAATTCCTTGCCATATGCCAAAACCTCTTCTTCTTGTTGGGCCGAAGGTCTAAACTTGATCTTTAGTCCTGGTAGTGGTTTCATCTTTAGTTGTTCTAAGCGTTGTAAGATATTATCAACAGCTTCTCCGCTCCATCCATAAGATCCAAAGGCAGATGCAGTTTTTCCTTTTAGTTCTTCGTAATGAAGTTCAGCTAAGATTTCCCAAACTACCTTTACTGTATCTCTGACAATTGTTGCACTACCGATTAAGAAAGCATCGGCTTTTTTAATCGCTTTTACAACTTCGCTAGCTTTAGTTTCAATTAAGTCATAAGTTTGCACTTCAACTTTTCCCTCTAGTTCTTCAACAATACCTTCTTTGATTAGTTCTGCCATCTTCCTAGTGTAATTATAAGCACTAGCAAAAGGAATCACCACGAGGGGTAATTGATTGCGCTTTTCTTCAGACCACTTTTCATAAAGTTTAATCGCTTTAGGAATATAATCTTTCTCTAAAACAGCTCCGTGAGAAGTCGCAATAATTTCTGGATTGTACTCTTTAACCTTATTAACACCTCTTCTTACTGAGTTTAAGAAAGGTGACATAATTGCATCAAAATACTCTTTTAAACTTCGGTCGTAATCTTCAATATTTTCCAGTTTTGAAGACATGACCTTATCATATGCATAATGAGCTCCAAAAAAGTCACAGGTAAACAAAATATTATCTTCAATTAGATAAGTAAACATCGTATCTGGCCAATGAAGATTTGGTTGTAAAGTGAATTCTAAGGTTTTTCCACCTAGTTCTAATCTTTCACCTTCTTTAACCTTATGAAAATTAAGGTTAGGATTATTAGTAATTTCTTTTAGATTCATAAATGCTGGTGTAGAACCAAAGATTTCGATATTGGGAATTCTTTCGATCACTTCATTAACTAAACCGGAATGATCAGGTTCAGCGTGATTAACAATTAAATAATCGATATCTTCTAATTTTACAATATCTTCAACCCTAGCAAAAAACTCTTCGCTAAAAGGTTCTTTTGCTGTATCAATTAGTGCAGTTTTTTCACTACCTTTAACAATGTAGGAATTATATGTCGAGCCAAATTCTGTTAGCATCACGATATCAAAGACTTTTAAGTCATAATCAATCGCACCAACCCAATAGACTCCTTCTTTAATTTTATATGATTTCATTTTTAATTTTCACCTCATTAATATTATATAAAAAATACATGATTTTACAAATTGTTTGGCTTATAAAAAGCAATTTGTGTTAATCGCTTTACAAAATATTATTTTTTTGATA
Source organism: Candidatus Izemoplasmatales bacterium (assembly GCA_041677365.1). Taxonomy (GTDB): domain Bacteria; phylum Bacillota_I; class Bacilli_A; order Izemoplasmatales; family Hujiaoplasmataceae; genus UBA2289. The sequence continues at coordinate 5,053 of JBAYQC010000070.1, forward strand.
AAGTGTTATGTGACATAGAGTAATATTTTTTAGGAGGAAAACTATGGATTTTCAAATTGTAACTGATTCTTGCGTTGATATCCCAGCTAGTCTAGCTGAGGAATTAAATTTGATTGTTTTACCAATGAAAGTAACAATCAGCGGAAAAGAATATGCCAATTATTTAGATGGCAGAGAAATATTACCAAATATTTTTTATAATCTTTTAAGAACTCAAAACATGGCCACTACTGCCCAACTTAATCCCAATGATTTTGTGGAAGTATTTACACCGGTTTTAAAGAAAGGCATGGATGTTCTTCATTTAAGTTTTTCGAGCGCATTATCTGGTAGTTATAATTCTGCTTTAATCGCAAAAAAACAATTAGAGGAAGAATTTAAAGACCGAAAGATTGAAGTTATCGATACTCTAGCGGCGTCTATGGGACAAGGTTTACTTGTAACTTTGGCAGCTAAGTACAAAAATGAAGGAAATGATCTTGAAGGAGTTAAAAAATACGTCGAAGATATAAAACTTAAAGTATCACACTTATTTACCGTTAACGATTTAGGACATCTTAGAAGAGGTGGAAGGCTTTCTGCTAGTTCGTTAATTCTCGGTAATTTATTGAGCATTAAACCGTTGTTGCATGTTAATGAGTTAGGACAGTTAAAAGTTTACAGTAAAGCCAGAGGTAGGTTTAAAGCTTTAAACAACATGGTTAAACGAATGGTAGATACTTATGATAAAGAAAATTGCAAACTTGTTTATATATCCCATGGCGATGCTTTGGATGATGCAATCTATGTAAGAGATTTGATCAAAGAAAAATTAGGTTTAACCGACGAGCAATTTTTAATTAATTATATTGGACCAGTAATCGGAGCCCATTCTGGAGTAGGCACTCTAGCATTATTCTATCTAGGTGATGAAAGATTGAAGTAAAGAAGGAGATTTTCTCCTTCTTATTTTTTTAGGATGATAAAAATGGTATAATAAGCATTGGGAAAACGAGGATGATTTTTATGTATGAGATTATTAAGAAAATTAGGTTAAACGCTGAAGTTGATCTATTTGAAATTAAAGCTCCCTTGGTTGCGAAAAATACCAAAGCGGGAAATTTTTTGATTGTTAGGGTCAATAAAGACGGTGAGAGAATTCCGCTTACGATAGTAAGAAATACCGAGGAAACTGTAACGATAATTTCGCAAAAAGTAGGCTTTTCCACAAAACTTTTAGGCAAGATGAATGTTGGAGATTGTCTTGAAGATGTTGTGGGACCTTTAGGAAAAGCAATTGAATTAGCTGAGATAAAAAACTTATTGGTTATCGCTGGTGGCGTTGGTGCCGCTCCGCTTTTTCCTCAAGTAAAAGCTTATAAGGAAAAATGCGTAAATATTGACCTTATAATCGGCGCTAAAGACAAAGAACATCTCTTGTTGTTAGATGAGTTTAAACCTTTAGTTGATAATATTTATATTGTTACTGATGATGGCTCTTTAGGAGAAAAGGGTTTTGTTACACATGTTCAAGAGAAATTATTAAAGGAAAAAACTTATGATAAAGCAATTGCTATTGGGCCTTTAGTTATGATGAAGAATGTTGTAGAAATAAATAAAAAGCATTCTTTACAAACCGATGTTTCACTAAATCCAATTATGATTGATGGAACTGGTATGTGTGGAAACTGTCGCGTTAGTTTAGGAAATAAAGTTTTCTTCGCCTGTGTTGACGGACCAGACTTTCCAGGAGAAAATATCGATTTTGACGAATTAATCTCTCGTCAAGGATATTATCGTGATAAAGAACATATCTGTAATTTAAAGCTTGGTGAAACTAAATGATAAAAAGACAGATAATACCCGAAGTTGATCCTATTGTTAGAAAAACAAATTTCATGGAAGTTGCTTTAGGATTTACTCCTGAACAAGTCAAAATTGAAGCTTCAAGATGTTTAGACTGTAAAAATCCTCGTTGTGTTAAAGCTTGTCCGGTCAATATTGATATTCCTAAATTTATTAAAGAAATCTTAAATGACGATTATCAAAAAGCGTACAATACTATCTATCAAGAGAATATTCTTCCAGCTATCTGTGGTAGGGTATGTCCTCAAGAAAAGCAATGTGAAGGTGCTTGTATCCTCGGAATTAAATCTGAACCTGTAGCTATAGGAGCTTTAGAAAGGTTTATCGGAGACCAAGGTTTAATAAATCCTAAACAAAATAGTGAAGTCATCATTGATAATTTTATTAAAGTTGCTATTGTCGGCAGTGGCCCTGCAGGCCTTGCGGCGAGTGCTAGTTTAAGGAGAATGGGTTATAAAGTTGATGTCTATGAAGCTTTACATGAATTTGGCGGTGTGCTTAAATACGGAATCCCAGAATTTAGATTACCAAAGACCTTAGTCGATTCAGAAATTGATCGATTAAAAGCTATCGGTGTAAACTTTTATAAGAATGTAATTATTGGTAAAACTCTAACTATTGATCAATTATTCTCTGAATATAATTATAAAGCCATCTTTCTTGGTACTGGAGCTGGTTTACCTAGTTCTTTAAAGATTGAAGGTGAAAATCTAAATGGAGTGTATTACGCTAATGAATTCTTGACTAGAGTAAATCTAATGCGAGCTAATAACTTCCCTACTTCTGCGACTCCAATTAAGTTAGGTAATAAAGTTGCGGTTGTCGGTGGAGGAAATGTAGCAATGGACGCCGCAAGAACTGCAAAACGTTTAGGCGCAGATGAAGTTATGATTATCTATAGAAGAGATGAACCAAGTTTACCCGCAAGACTAGCGGAAATCCATCATGCTAAAGCTGAAGGTGTTTCTTTCCACTTGCTGAGAAATCCTAAAGAAATCAAAGGCAAAAATTACGAAATAAAATCGCT
>JBAYQC010000071.1:0-7855 GCA_041677365.1 Candidatus Izemoplasmatales bacterium
GCTCTAGTTAAAGTTTTTTCTAAATGCAAAGGACCACTAGCGTTCATAGATATAAACGGTAATGATATTGAAGTTGAAGTAATATTTGATAACTCTTTTTTAGCTTTTTCAGCTGCATCTCTTAAACGTTGGAAAGCCATTTTATCTTTGCTCAAGTCAACGCTTTGTTCTTTCTTGAATTCTTGAACTAACCAGTCAACAATTTTTTGGTCGAAGTCATCTCCACCTAAATTATTATCTCCACTAGTAGAAATAACTTCAAAAGTTCCATCACTTAGTTCTAAAATGGAAACGTCAAAAGTTCCTCCACCAAGGTCAAAAACCAATACGGTTTGATCTTTAGTTTTTTTGTCAATACCGTATGCTAAAGCTGCAGCAGTCGGTTCATTAATAATTCTTTTTACTTCTAGTCCCGCAATTTTTCCTGCGTCTTTTGTTGCTTGTCTTTGTGAATCATTAAAGTAAGCTGGAACAGTAATAACTGCCTCTGTAACTTTTCCGCCAAGGTAAGCTTCAGCTGATTCTTTTAAGTTTCTTAAAATCATCGCACTGATTTCTTGTGGTGTATATGCTTTATTATTAATTTTCACTTTTTCGCTAGTACCCATCTTACGTTTAATTGAGTAGACGGTGTTAGGATTGGTGATTATCTGTCTTTTTGCGACTTCTCCAACCTGAATTTCATCATCTTTAAAAGCTACTACTGAAGGTGTAGTACGATTCCCGTCTAAATTAGGGATTACTTTAGCTTCTTTTCCTTCCATAACAGAAACACATGAGTTTGTTGTTCCTAAATCAATTCCAATTATTTTCATATTATCTACCTCTCTTATTTATCCTTTTCTTCTATACTATTTTCGTTTTCTTCTTTGGGTTTGATATTGATAACAACCATTGTCGGTCTCAATATCCTATCTTTAAATTTATAACCCTTTTTTACTATTTTTAAAATTGAATTTTCCGGTTTTTCCTGATTGTAATCCGTATCCATAGCTTCATGAATATTCGGATCAAAATCGTCACCTACTTTTGATTCAATTAAAGTAACTCCCTCATCTTTAAGTGCATTGAACATCATATCTTTAATCATCTTAAATCCATAAAGGAAATTTTTTAGATTGTTATCATCAGTTTCCGTATTAAGCGCTTGATCAAACACTTCAACAGTGTCAATCAACTTATCTGCTAACGGCATACTTGAGTACTTACGCTCTTTCTTTAAATCTTCGCTCATGCGTTTTTTGTAATTTTCCATTTCTGCTAAATTACGATAATACTTATCTTTGAAAACTTCTAATTCCTCTTGGATATGATCTAATTGATCTTCTAATTTGCTCTTTTTCTTCTTTTTCTTTTTTTCATCATTTGTCTGTGCATCATCAACTTGGTCTTTATCCAAGTTCAACTGCTCTTTTTCTAGTTCAGCCATATTTTTTTACTCCTCTTCATATAATTTCTGGATGTGTTTTGCTAGGTACTTCATTAACGGAATAACTCGACGGTAGTCCATCCTAGTTGGACCGACCAAAGAGATAGTACCTTTTTCTCCATCTTGGGTATCATAAGTCGATGAAATGACCGTACAATCTTGCATTGTTGTAATTTGATTTTCAGTTCCGATTTTTACACTGATTCCATCAGTGTCGGTTTCAATCAACTTAAAAATTTCATTATTTTCGATGGTTGTTAAAAATTGTCTTAATTTTTGAATATCGTTAAATTCAGGTTGATAAAGCATATTTGACTGTCCTGTTAAATAATACTTTGTTTGGGCAAACTTTGAAAATGCTTCAATGAATGAATCAACTATTGTTTCACGATACTTTAACAATTCTTTTATATGACTATGTTGAATTTCATAATGAAGTTTCTCTGACACTTTAGAAATCGGAGTATCAATTAACAATTCATTTAATAAATCAATAACCTTTATCAACTCTTGAGCATCAATTTCTTCGCTGATATTGATTTGTTTTGATTCAACATAACCATAATTAGTTATTACCAAAATAAGTGCTTGGTGTAATGATAAAGGGACTAATTGAACCTTTTTTACTTTTGAGTTAAAAGCATTTGGTCCTAGTGAAATCGCTGTACAGTTTGTAGCCTGTGATAAAAGATCAATCGCTTCTTTAATAATTTCATCGCGTTCATGATCCTTGTGCGAAAACAATTCTTCAAACTCAAAGAAACCATCTGTCTCTTCATCAAGATTTTTAACTATGGTTTCAATATAATAGCGATAACCTTTTTCAGAAGGAATTCTTCCTGATGAAGTATGAGTTTTTTCTATATAACCCAAATCCTCTAAAATTCCCATTTCGTTTCTAATCGTAGCTGAAGAAACATCTAAAGTCTCAGCCAGGGTCTTAGACCCGATTGGTTCAGCTGATTTAACGTATTCATCGACGATAAGCTTTAAGATAACTTCTTGTCTTTTTGTCATATTACCACCTTTTAGCACTCAAACTTTTTGATTGCTAATGATATTATACTAAAGGTGTTTAGCAATGTCAAGTCTGGAGTGCTAATTTTTTAAATTTAAAAAAGCCATTAGAAATGGCTTTAATAGATTCTAAGATAAGGGTTTGCTTTAAAGATGTCATTTAGGTTACCGCCTTTACCATGACCAGGGTAAACTATTGTATTTTTGGAAAATTTACTAGCAATCTTTTTCAGCGAATTATGCATTTGAACTTGATTACCACTTGCTAAATCGGTTCTTCCGATGCTGTCATAAAAGAGTGTATCACCAGAGAAGAAATGTTGATTGTAGATTATCCCGATTGAACCCTTAGTGTGACCAGGTAAATGAATAATTTTAAGTTGTTCTTTTTGAAACTCGATATTGCTTGCATCTTGAACTAATTCAAGCCTTATATCCTTATTTAAAACAAAATCATCTTTAAATAGATTTGATAGATTTAAGTTAGGGTTAAAGAGAAAATCTTTTTCTGCTTCATGAATATAGATAATGATATCATCATTTATTATCATTTTTAAATCTCTGATATGATCATAATGACCATGAGTTAAGATAACTTTTTCGATTTCTAAATGGTGATTTTGGCAGTGTTCGATGATTTTTTTTCCATTAAAACCTGGATCAATAATTAAGGCTTTATTGTCTTTTGCCAATATATAGGAATTAACATCCATATTTTGACAAGAATATTTTCTTATATTTATCATAGGACTAAATAACACGCTCCAAACATTCCTGCTTGATTACCTAAAGAAGCAATCCGGAAATCTGTGTAATTAATAAAAGGTTTAACTAAAGGATAATAATACTTTTCAATCTCCTTAATTACGAAATCACCTGCATTAGATATACCACCACCAATAATAAATACATCTGGATTGACAATATAAGCTATTTTTGCAAAAACTTTTCCAAGATACTCCATTGATTTTGAAAAAACTTCTACAGCTAACTCATCTTTGGTTTTAGCTAAGTCAATAACCCGCTTAGCACTAAAATATTTTAAATTTCTAAGTTTTGAAGGTTTATCGCTAACATCTAAATAAGCCTTTGCTAGGCGTACAATTCCTGTTGCTGAAGAAACTGTTTCTAAACAACCGCTCTTACCACAATTACATGGCAAATTAAAAACATCGTCGATAAAAGTATGACCTACTTCTCCTGCTGCGCCATTGATTCCATCAACAACTTTTCCATCGATTATTAATCCGCCACCAATCCCAGTTCCAAGCGTTACCATAAAAGCATTTCTATAGCCACTAGCTACTCCACGATAAATCTCGCCAGCAGCTGCTAAATTAGCATCATTTCCAACTTTAATAAATATCGTATTATCATTCAAAAGGGTTTTTAACTCCGTGACAATATCCTTAAGTCCCCAACCTAAATTTACAGAACCATAAACAATATTATGCGAAACTGGACCAGGAACACCGATACCAATTGCTCTAATTGATTCAACGACAATCTTAGATTTGATTAAATCTACAATCTCCGTTAAAATTTCTTCACCGTGATTATTTATATTAGTTGGAATCGTATAAACATCAATAAGATTTCCATTCAAATCAAACTTACCGATTTTTATCGATGTTCCGCCAATATCAATACCTAAGTTATATTTCTTCAAAAGTAAATTCACCTCCTAAAAATTATCGCTTATAAGAAAAAAGTATCCTTGTTGGATACAAATCGTTTAGATTATTTTTTCTCTTTGTGAACTGTTTGTTTGCGACACGTTGGACAGTATTTTTTTACTTCCATTTTATCAGGGTGTGTCTTTTTGTTTTTTTCATGTTGGTAATTTTCAGAATTACATTCTGTACATTTTAATGTAAATTGCACTCTCATAAACAACGCCTCCATTCGATACTACTATATTCTATAATTTATAACCTGAAAAATCAAGTATTTTTTCTTTTAATGAAGTGATAAAAACAAAAAGTTATTAATATTCAAAGAAAACGCCTAAAACTTTTTTTAGGCGTTCAAAATCTATTTAATAACTCTAACTCTATATACTCCCTTTACTGCTTCTACAGTTTTAATATAAGAGTCTTCTATTTCTGCGTCGATATCTAAAGCGTAATAAGCATATTTGCCTTTAACTTTAGAAATCTTTCCTTTAATTAGTTCGGAAATACTGAGGAAGCTCTTATCAATCTCTCTAGCAGTTGAAGGTTCATTTTCAGCCAACACAATCATTCTCGATGCAGTGTTTTGAGTTTCTAAACGAACGTTAGGATAGTTAACAGAGTTGATAATTTCACCTCTTTCAACATAAGCCATCAACTGTTTAGCTGCCATTATTGCACAATTATCTTCAGACTCTTTAGTTGAAGCTCCTAGATGTGGGAATGTAATAACCTTGTCTAAATTAGCAACAAAATGATTAGGAAAATCTGTTACATAGTATTTAAGCGTTCCATCTTCTAAGGCTTTTTTTAAATCTTCATCTTTGATCAGTAAATCACGGCTAAAGTTAAGTAAAACACAGCCCGGTTTTAATTGTTTAAAGATTTCTTCATTAAACATCTCTCTTGTTGAGTCAAGTAAAGGAATATGCAAACTGACAAAATCAGCTTGGGGATATACTTCTCCAAGATTATTGTTAATCTCAACATCTGAATTTAACAACTCTTTAGCCTCGTTGCTTATATAGGGATCATATCCGATAACTTTAAGACCAAGCGAAGCACAAGCATTTGCAACTTTACCGCCGATGGCTCCTAATCCCAACACAAGAATAGTTTTACCGAGTATTTCAGTTCCAGCAAAAGCGGATTTTGCTTTTTCAATTGATTTTAATATATTAGTATCTTCTCGATTATTTTTTACCCAATTAATCCCACCGATTAAATCTCTAGATGACATCAACATTCCAGCGATAACAAGTTCCTTAACCCCATTGGCGTTAGCCCCAGGTGTGTTGAAAACCACTATACCTGCATCACCCATTTTTTCTAAGGGAATGTTGTTAACACCAGCCCCAGCTCTGGCTACAGCTAAGAGATTTGGGTTGAGTTCCATTTCATGCATATTGAAACTACGAACCAATAATAGATTGCTGTTTTCAACATCATCAGTAATTTGGTACTTATCATTAAAAGTATTAAGACCTAAAGGGCTAATTTTATTTAAATAACTAACTCGCATTTAATACCTTCCTTTCAAACTCAATCATGAAACTAACTAATGCTTTTACACCTTCAATTGGCATAGCGTTATAAATTGAAGCGCGCATGCCGCCTACAGAACGATGCCCTTTTAGATTAACCAATCCAGCTTCAGTAGCTTCTTTGATGAATCTTGCATTAATTTCTTCGTCATCTGTTACGAAAGTAACGTTCATTAAGGAGCGATCTTTCTTTTCTACAGTACCTTTAAATAATTTTGATTGATCTAAATAGTCATAAAGAATTTTCGCTTTTTCTAGGTTAGTTTTATACATGGCTTCAATACCGCCTCTTTCAAGTAAATATTTGAAGACTAATCCACAAATATAGATTCCATAAGTTGGCGGTGTATTGTAAAGTGATTCTTTGTCTGCGTGAATTTTGTAGCTGAGCATTGTCGGACAATAGTCGGGAACTTCATCAGTTATTAAATCTTCGCGAATAATTACAATTGTTGTTCCTGCAGGTCCAATATTCTTTTGGGCACCAGCAAAAATCAACGCATATTTACTGACATCTACAGGTTCAGACAGAATGCAAGAGGACATATCCGAAACTAAATCTTTACCTAAAGTATCAGGTAACTCATTAAATTTAGTACCATAAATTGTGTTGTTTTCACATATATATACATAATCAGCATTCGGATCGAGCTTAAGATTCTTCAAATCAGGAATATAGGTGAAATTTTTGTCTTCTGAACTTCCAACATTGTTGGCTTGTAGATATTTTTTCGCTTCTTTTATCGCTTTTTTAGCCCATTGTCCGGTAACAATATAGTCAGCCACCTTGTTTTTCATCAAATTCAAAGGGACCATAGAAAATTGCAAATGGCCACCACCTTGTAAAAACAATACTTTGTAATTATCAGGAATGTTCATCAATTTTCTTAAATCAGCTTCAGCATCTTTAATTATTTTATCAAAAACTTTTGAACGATGTGACATTTCCATTACTGACATACCGCTATTTTCATAATTAAGCATTTGTTCGGCAGCTTTCTCCAATACTTCTACTGGTAAAGTTGCTGGTCCAGCAGAGAAATTATATACTCTTTCCATATTTTCACCTCTTTATAATATTTTTTTTCCTTCAAAATAATAGCGTTTTTCTTCTGCTTCTCCTAAGGAAAATGACTTTCTTGGCAAAACACCATTTTCTCTGATGTAGGGAAGTAATTTTTCTCTTTCTAAAGTCGGCATTGAAATTCCGATAGCATCCCGGTTTGCTGAAACCAACTTTCTTAAACTATCGATTCCGTGTACGAAATCAATATCCACAAATTTATTTTTTTCTAAATAATCATCGAGGATATCTTGAATTTGCTTAACTGCAATAAAAGGGTTTTTAGGAATCGCTATTTTTAAAGTTTGCTTATTAAAATAGATTTCCAATTCCCCTTCACCATCAAGATTGTTTTCCAAGATATATATCAAACTTTCATCGACATTAAACAATACTCTGTGAATCGGTTCAAAAGTAAGACCTTCGTCATATAAACTTATCAGTTCGACCAATGCATAACGAGCTGGGTGATCTTGTCTTTCTTCTTCTGTTAATTTTGGCTTTAAATTTTCCCAACAAACTTTAGCAGAAGCCAAAGAGTGGTTACCATCACCGACAATTAGATTTAAATCATTAGGTAAATTTTCAATTTGTTTAATGATATTTTCGGTATTCTTGATTTCATAGCCTTTGATATGACCGCCATTCATATTTAGTTTAAAGTCATAAACTTTTGGATAGTTAGAACGGTTATTGTATAACTTTTCAATCAATCCTTCATTTCTATCATCAACCAAAACTAAAACATGAGGAAACTCAATTGGAGCGTTCTCTCTAATTTTAACTCGAGGTGGGATCCGTTCCGGAACAGTTTTCTCTGTAGCGGCAATTTTCCCTTTTTTATTGGGCTCGTACTCGTATTCATCCAAATCGATAGCAAGTACTAAACCAAGTCTTCGTTTTACGTGAGGAGTTTCTCTTTCTACAAGAATCATCGCTTCTTTTTCGATGAACATTTTGCTTCTCAGGTAAAGATTCATATTTTCATTAATTTTATTGATTTTATGTTGGATTTCACCATCTAAATATGCTTCTGGCAAAATCATATGCAAAGTTGATGGTGTATTGTCAACATATATTTTTAATCTATCCCAGTATTCAGGTTCCGAAGTGAATTGATCACAAGCAA
>JBAYQC010000072.1:0-7729 GCA_041677365.1 Candidatus Izemoplasmatales bacterium
TTATCAACAATGTCTGCACCAAATCCAGAACTCTCTTGATGTGTTGTAACTTTATAGCCTTCTACTGACATATCAGAGTTTATCGCAATTAACATTTCTACATCTGTAGTTGAACTATAGCCTTTAGCTGAAACTGTATAAATAACTGCTTCAACATTATCTGTGCCTTTTTCCTTTAAAAAGTATATTGTGCTAAATGAACCTTCGCCTTGAGTTTCAGAAATCTCATATTCTGATAGAGTATAAAATTCTTCAAGAACAGCATATTTAATCTTATTTTCTTCTTCAGTTATCCTACCTGCAGTAAAATAGTTAACTAGCGCTAGCATCAAACCACAAATTATTCCAATTACTAGAAGGACTAAACCTGAAATTAAGCCTCTATTCATCTTAGTTTCCTCCTTCGTTCCAAGCGGATTTAAGTTCATTCATAACTGTTAAAATCCGTTTCATTGCGTTAGATGTTATTGTCGCTCCGGCTTTACCGTCAATTATTGTTCCATCAATTAAATATTGATCACCAAAAGCATTTTCAACAGCAGGAGCTGGGCTACCACTATACTCATAACTATATTCATAAGTTTGAGTAGTTGTAATATCCATTGAAGTTACTTGATCTAAGCTTGAGTTAAGATGGAAAACTACTTCTATATCCATAGCATCATAACCTTTGGCATAAATAGTTACTGTATTAGCGGTTGAATCAAAATCACTTACAAAGGCTCTCATTTCAATAAAAGATGACTTTGGTAACTCTTCTTTTAATACATCTAGATAATCTTCTGTTGGCATATCACCACTAATAAGTTCGACAAACTCGTAGTTATTATTAAAGTATGCTTGGAACTGAGAATCATCTTCTCCATAAGTAACATCGACAATAAATGGTTTTGTTAAAAATGTAGTTGTATCCGCGTTTCTCGTAACATTTGAAATTTCATAAATTATTCCTGGAATTTCAAAATCATATTGAATTGCAAACAATTCTCTAGCATAAAGCATTCCTGTTTCAAGGGCTTTAGAAGAATAGGTTACTCCAGCTACTGAATCTAATTTAAAAGGAACGCTATCTAATGCTTTGTTGTTGAATTGGTTAAAGAAAGAATTATCTAAAAGCTTGAACTTGTCAGGAGTTTCTGAACTTTTCATAACTTTTACATTGATAATTTTCTTGCTATCTATATCAATTGCATAAGCTGTTTCAACGCCATCTTTATAACCTTTTGTGACAATTATATAGACAACGGCTATTTCTTCATTATCAGCATTTAAAACCTTATGAGCGCTTTTTAATACTGGTTGGTAAGTGTTAGTTTCACTTCCCGGAACTAAATATTCCATTTCTAATTGTTCAACAGAAAAATTTTCGATTCTTTTTCCATCTTCAACCAGCTGGATAATACTTTGGTCAAAATCATGAACATCAATTTGAGCGGTCATGTAACGAGAGAACATTCCTCCGAGCACAAAAATTATCACTAAAACTAAAGTTAAAATTAATATTGATAAATTATTTATAAAAAACTTTTTCATCTTATATCACCACCCCAATGAAAGGAATGCTAAAGGCAGTATACATATTCCCTGCTTTTATTAAGGTGTAGACCGCTAATAAAATTACAAGACCAGTTAAAATACCAATGTAAAGTGGCGCTGGCTTAGCCAATCTTTTAGTTCTAATTACAGCTGTGAATTTATCAATCGGTATTGTAAAGATATTCATGAATATCAAAGAAGTACCAACACCTTCTGGTAAATTTCCTATAAATCTGAATAAAACTGTAAGAACACCTAAGAATAGAGCAAAAAATACTTTTCCTAGCATATTTGTAGGTGTAGTTACTGGTTCAGTTGCCATAAATACAGCAGCAAACATTACTCCACCTGTTAGAATTGAATAAGTCGGGAACCAGATCCCTGCTTCTCCACTTATAGCTCCTATAATCCAAGACAAAACAAATACAGTACCAACATAAATAACTGGTGTATACCATTTGATAACTTTTCTAATTACTAGGTAAATTCCGCCAATAAGTATTGCAAGTGCACTTGTTTCACCAAGCGCTCCAGGAATTGTACCAATAAAGAAATTGCTCAAGTCACCATAAGGTTTAACTAAAACATTAAAATCTATTTCTTTACCAGAAGCTAATACACCAAGTGGTGTAGCTCCTGCATATGAATCTACAATTACTTCAGAAGCGTTAAATACTCCACCTGCAGCATTAACTACCCCCATTAGAGTAAAACCAACTACTGCATAACCTAGAAGAGCCGGATTAAAAATATTATGACCAAAACCACCGAAGATCATTTTACCGATAATAGTAGCTACGAAACTAGCAAAGATCAATACCCAAATTGGCGTGTATAAAGGTAATAATAAAGCTAAAATTAATCCCGGTATCGCAGCAAATGATAAAGAAATCTTTTGTAGAATATCTTTAAAACTACGATTGTTTTTATCAGTTATGAAGAAAAATATTCCTTCCATTATTACTGATAACAATCCACCTAATAGGATAAAAAATAGTGGATATAACATTTCTAAGAAATTGATATTTCCTTCAATATAAACTTTAATTCCATTTTTATACCAAGAAAAGAGTATTACCGGTAATAATGCGATAATAAAATCTCGCATAATCACATTTGTACCATAACTCTTTTGATCTGCTTGTCTTAAGAAAGGGGCTTTGCCGCCTGCAAATCTAGCCATTATTGGCCTCCTTTCATGAGCAAGGCTTTGCCTTTGCCCACAGCTTCAGTAATTTCAACATGAGATGGGCAAACATAAGAACATAAACCACACTCTACACATTTATTTGCATTTAAATCGCTTAATAATTTTAAATCTTTTCTTTCAAATGCTTTTTTTATTTCGGTTGGAGTTAAATAAGTCGGGCAAACGTCTGCGCATTTACCACAGCCTAAACACTCTGGATGCAAACCTTCTATAACCGGCTTGACTATAACAGCTCCTAAGGTATCATTAACGATTAAATCATCAATAAAAATTGCCCTACCTGTCATAGGTCCTCCAGCAATATAGTTATATTTAAGCGGATTTAAACCCTCAACGTAACCACCACTTAGGTTAACTAATTCGCTAACCTTCGTTCCGATTGGGACATAATAAACTCTTGGTTGATTTACACCTTCTCCAGTAATTGAAATAGGTCTAGCAATCAAAGGTATATTTTTTTCAACAACATCAGCATAAGTTATAGCAGTTGCTGAGTTATTCACAATCACACCCGCTTCAGATGGTAGATTTGTATATGTTTTGCCAGTGATTTGCTCAACGATATATTTTTCCCATCCAGCTGGATAAATATCTTTTACAAGGAATATCTTTGTATTGGGAAAGTCTCCAAGCATAGATTCAATAACTTCAGCAACTTCAACATTATAATTCTTAATTGCTATTACCACTTCCTTAGCACCTGCAGCTCTCATCATATAAGAAGCGCCTCTTAAGAGTTTATCTGCATGTTGCTTAATGAATTGGTAATCACACGTCAAATAAGGCTCGCATTCAACAGCATTTATAATAACTTTGTCAATGTTAGCCTTTGTTTTATATTTAATATGTGTTGGAAACCCTGCTCCGCCTAAACCCGTTAAACCAGATAGTTCCATTTTCTTTATCAAGTCTTCTCTTGAAAGACCATCAATATTCTTTTCTTCTTTAATAGTATCAACTAGTTCATTCTTGAAATTATTTTGAATTTCTATCGCATCAACCATTTTTCCACTTGAATGCCAAACTTTTTTTATGGCTTTCACAGTGCCACTAATACTAGCATGTGCTCTGACATTAAATCTTTCTACATTTACAGCTAAAATTTGTCCAATCTTAACTTCATCACCCACTTCAACCTGTAAGTTAAGGTTTGTGTTTCTTTGAAGCAAAGGAATATAAACATATTCAGGACTAAGGTATTCTTGTAAAGACATTTTTTTGCACATATCTTTTTGTCCATTAATAAAAATACCTTTGGCTTTTTGAAAAATCATCCGTATCCTCCGTTTTATAAAAAATCAATCAAAGTAATTATAACATAATTATATTTACAAACCAACATAAAATTTAAACAATTAATGATGTGTCTAACTGAAGAACTTTTCAACTAAATCAATAGCTTTTTTTATTTCTTTTCTAGTTACATCGTAGTGAGTAACAAATCTAAAAGAACCTTCATAGGGCAAGATTTTAACCCCATTTTCATATAAAAATTTATCTAACTGATATTTTCTTTCATCTTCAATATCAAAAAAGACCATATTGATATCTTTTTGCGTCTCGTCTATAACAACCCCTTCAATTTCTCTTAATAGTGATTCCATGTAACGAGCATTCTCGTGGTCTTCTTCTAATCTCAAACTCATTTCTTTTACAGCAACAAAACCACAAGCAGCTAAAATACCCACTTGGCGCATTCCACCACCCATAATTTTTCGGTTTAGTCTTGCTCTATCAATAAACTCTTTGGGACCTACTAAAATCGTTCCTACAGGTGCTCCTAAAGCTTTTGACAAGCATACACTAACAGTGTCTGCATATTTAGAAATTTCTTTAACATCGACTTTTAAAGCGGTAGCTGCGTTAAATATTCTCGCACCGTCTAAATGAACCGCTAAACCATGTCTTTTAGAGATTTCATGTACTTTTTCCATGTATTCTAAAGGAATTGCTCGACCATTATAAGCATTCTCCATACAAACTAATTTAGTCCTGGTTGTTGATATAGTTCTGACTTTAATCATTTTTTCTAATTTTTCTAAGTTCCAAATACCATTATCGCTTTCCAACGTAAATAACTGAACTCCAGATATTATTGGCGAAGCACCTGACTCATGTTGAACGATATGAGCGAATTGATCAACGATCACTTCATCACCTTGATTACAGTGTGTGAATAATGCAAGTTGATTTGAAAAAGTACCTGAAGGAACAAATACAGCAGCTTCTTTACCAAACAATTTCGCAGTATACTCTTCAAGATTATTCATCGTTGGGTCGTCACTAAATACATCATCTCCAACTTCAGCTTTAATCATTTCTGCTTTCATCTTGTCAGTTAACTTTGTAACGGTATCACTTCTTAAATCTATAAATTTCATTTTCTACTCCTCGGCTATTATTCTTTGATATATTTTTGACAAATCCATCAAATTAGTTATAAATTGCGGATATAATCCGGCAATGATTTCATCATCTATTTTTTTTGTCATACTAGTAAGAATTTGTTTCTCACGATCAAGATCATAGATTTTTAAACCTAAAGTTTTCTTCTTTAGGACTATTTCTTTACTTAAATTCATTCTTTTGACAAATAATTCCAACATAGTTTGATCAATTTCATCAATTTGTTTTCTAAGTTCTTCCATATTTTTTCTCCTCACAATCACCAATATTTTACCATAAAATAACCTAATTTAAAACTGCATTTTTGAATAAAAAAAGATGCCTCAATTTGTAATAGAAGCATCTATGTTAATTTAAATTCTTAAGTTTTATCTACTGTGGTCTTCTTGGGTCGCCTTTAATATTATCTAATATCTCCATGTCCTCATCTTGAATAACAAAATCAACTTTAGTATTTTGGATTATTCTTTCTTCATGAACAGACTTAGGGATTGGTGCCATACCTTTTTGTATCAAATAACGTATGCAGATTTGCGCAGGTGAAACCTCGTAATCTTCTGCGACTTTTTTTATAACCGGATTTTCTAAGAGATATCCAATTCCTAGTGGCGAATACGCAATAATAAATATTTCTTTCTCTTCACAATATTCAATTAAATCGTGATGATCTAAACCTATAAAATGTCCGATTTGATTTACATGGGGGATAATATCGCAATTTTTTACAATATTCTCTAAATGTTCAATTTCAAAATTACTGACACCGATAGCTCTAATCTTGCCTAACATGTAAAACTCTTCTAAAGCTTTGTATGCTTGAACATTACCCTTATCGCAATTTTTCCCTACTTGATCCCAAGGCCAAGGAGCATGAATGATAAAAAGGTCCAAATAATCTGTTCCCAAGTTCTTTAAAGTTTTAAGAAAAGCTTCCTTAGCTCCTTTATAAGTTTTAATATGAGATTCCAGCTTAGAAGTTATAAAAACTTCTTCTCTTCTTAATCCCGAGTCTCTAATAGCACGCCCAACACTAGCTTCATTTCTATAGCCTTCAGCTGTATCAATGTGACGATACCCATTCTCTAAAGCTAAAGTAACAGCGTTATAAGCATCTTCTCCGGGTTTTATTTGCCAGGTCCCAAAACCTATTTTTGGTATTTTAACTCCATTACTTAATACATAAAAACTATTCAATACTTTCATATTTTCTCCTTGATATTGTCATTAATTATTTTAGTTTAACTTATATTTTTATTCTACCATAATTTTAGTTTTAATGTAATAACCTTAGTGAACTATTTTATTATTTTAAAAAAAGATTGTTATCAATGAATTTATCAGATAACAATCTCAAAATTATTTATTTTGTTTTAGAAACTTATTTATCGCTATTGCAGCGTGAGCTCCATCACTTGCAGCTTTTACAACTTGCAAAAGACCACCAATGCAGTCTCCTGCCGCAAATAAACCAGGTACATTAGTCATAAAATTATCATCTACGACAATATTATTATTCTCAATAAAAGCACCTATCCTTAATGCAAAATCACTTGCGGAAGGTGTTCCGATGGCTACAAACAGAGCATCTACATCATATTCCCCATCCTCAGTTACAACTTTGTTAACAACTTCGTTCCCCTGAATCTCACAAATTGGCTCTGTAACCAATTTTTCAGTTATATCTTCTTCAATATGCAAGGGTAATCCTAAGCCATTAGTAAAGACAGTGATATCTTTTGTGAAATTTCGTAATATTTCTAGTTCTTCTAACATGAACTCAGCATTACCAATAACACCAATTTTCTTGTCCCGATAAATGAAACCATCACAAATGGCGCAAAAACTCACACCTTTTCCAATAAACTCTTTGAAACCTTTAACTTTTACATTAGGTTTAGCAAGTCCGGTTGCTATTAAGACCGCTTTACTCATATATTGATTTTTTGTGGTTTTCACTGTGAAGTCTTCAAAGTTTTCAATTCCGATTACTTCTTCCTCTAATACAGTAACTCCAAGCCTTTCAGCTTGAGCCACTCCTTGTTCAACTAAATATTTACCGCTGACAGTATTTTCAAAAGCCCAATAATTATCGATATGGTTAGTTTT
Organism: Candidatus Izemoplasmatales bacterium; assembly: GCA_041677365.1. GTDB lineage: Bacteria > Bacillota_I > Bacilli_A > Izemoplasmatales > Hujiaoplasmataceae > UBA2289. The sequence continues at coordinate 7,259 of JBAYQC010000072.1, forward strand.
ATCCAATGTTCCTAAATCTTTCATAACCATTAAAACCTTTAATTTAAATCGCTGTAAATAAATAGCGGCGGAAGCACCTGCAGGTCCTCCGCCAATAACTATTACATCATACATAATTTTATAGACCTAATTTTTTAATTAAATCTGCTTTTCTCATCAAACCTACAACTTGATTCTTAACTTGCCCATTTTCAAACAGGTAAACTGTAGGGATGCTAGATACACGGAATTGTCCTGCAAGATATCCTTCTTCATCTACATTAACTTTAGCAACCTTAACTTTCCCTTCATAATCTTTAGCAATTTCTTCTAAAACTGGCGCTAACATTAGACATGGTCTGCACCATTGAGCCCAAAAATCAACGATTACGGGAATATCTGATTCTAATACTTCTGTTTTAAATGTTTCAGTAGTCACTTTAACTGACATGATTAATTTCCTCCTTATATTTAATACGCATTTACGATAAA
>JBAYQC010000073.1:0-7339 GCA_041677365.1 Candidatus Izemoplasmatales bacterium
AAGCCATCATCATAATCCCCTTCAATACCATTAGGTCCAGATGATAGTGTAGTATTGCCTTCATCAAAAGCAATCATATTACCATCAGTGTTGAAATAGAATCCTTCTTCTTCAAAAAGGTCTACATCATAAACTAAACCAAAGATAGAATCAAAGAAAGGAACTGCAAAAAACTTATTGTCTTCCGTTTCATAATATTCTGCCAAATTAGGATTCATCTTATCTAATATCGATTCATCTTCATTGGTTATGGTTCCTGTAACTACATCAGTAATATCTGCTAAAAGATCCTGAGCAACAAAATTACTATAAGTGATTCCGTTCAAAAAATAGATATCATTATTATAGTTTTTCATATTTGTTAATAAATTAGCATCGCTGTACAGGTCTTTTTCATTGTTAATAATAACCTGAACCTCAGGATACTCGATTTCAAAGGCGTCAATTACAGTCTCTAACCACGCATGACCTAATCCGCCATCATAATTACCAATGTATAATTGAGTCTTGTTAATATCGGTTGTAACTTCGGTTCCGTGATAGAAACCATCATTACATGCACTGAGCGAAAAAACGCTCAGCATAAAAATTGCTAAAACTAATATTTTTTTCTTAATCATTGTTCATCCTCCGGTGAATATTGTATTACTCTTACATAATTATGATTCCATTTTAACAGCGATGTAAGCGTTTGTCAACAAAATATAGAAAAATGGGTAAAAAAATAATTATGTATGAATATATAATTAATTCGATAAATGTCAATCAAATTTAATAAATTTTATCTAAAAATTAAACTATTCACTTATTTATTTTTACTCAATAACAAGCTAGATAAAACATCCGTTTTCGACCCTTAAAACTAAGGTTTTGATCGTAAATCTTCTAAACAAGCATATATGACTTAACTTCATTTTTATAGCTTACGTCAATAATCCGGCTAATGTGTTTATTTTTCTGCGTAAAAAAAGCCCCGGATTTAATCCAAGGCTGATTGTGAGCAGAAATTATTTTTATACTTTTTTTGCGATAAAAGCAATGATTTCTGGCCCAGTATGAACTCCTAGTACCGGAGTTAACCTAGTAACGCTTAGATTTCTTATATTCAGTGATTCTTTTAGTTTTTCACCTAAATCTTTTGCTTCTTCTTCATTTTTTCCAAAGTGGATTATTAAGTCGATTTTTTCGTTATTGAACTTTTCAATAAGGATTGATTTCATTTTTAAAAGTGATCTCTTTAAACCAAAAGCTTTTGCTAAAGTAACATATACCCCGTGTTTATCAACGGTTATAACCGGTTTAATTCTTAACAAATCACCAATTGTTCCTTCAACTTTACCGATTCTTCCGCCTTCTTTTAAGTATTTAAGCGTATTAATAGTATAGAAAGCTAAAGAATCTTCATACCTAAGTTTATCTAACAATGGTACTATTTGTTTTAAAGGCGCTTCCTTATCAATTAATTCCAAAGCATATTCAACGATAAAACCTTCGCCACCGGCTAAGGTTTTAGTATCATATTGAATAATGTTTAAATCTTTTTCGTTTTCTAAAGCTAACCTGAACGCATTAAAAGTACCACTTAAACCAGAAGAAATATTGATAACTAAAAGATCGGTAAAACCTTTCTTCTTTATTTCTTCAAGTATTTCTGTTAAGTCTTTTGTTAAGGGCAATGAGGTCTTGATCTTATGAGTATCAAGTTTTGCATATACCTCAGAAGCATCGATTTCTACTTGATCGCGATATTCTTTGCCATCAATTACAATCATTAGGGGTACTACAAATAAATTATTATGTTTTTTGATAAAATCTTGACTTAGATTCGCACCGGAATCAGTTAAAACTGCAAGTTTCATTATATATCAACTTCTTTCTTTTGTTTTACTCTATCACATAGAGTAGTTTATAACAAAAGTCAAAAATAGTCAACAAAGATGTGCCCCTCAACTAAAATATTCAAAAAACCCTCACATAAGTAAGCGTTTTTTGTTATTAAATGTTAATACTACTATTTTTTTAACTTCGAATTTACTTTTTTCTTCAATAATAACTTATCTAAAACAAAGATGATGCAAGGCAAGAAAAACAATACAAATCCAGCGCTTAATAACGCACCTCTACCAATTAGTAAGCCGATGTCACTAACAACTTTAATATCGGAGAACAACATCTCTGTGAATCCAGCTGCAGCTAACACCAAACCAGAAATCATAATTGGAATGCTGGTGTTTTTAATTGCATTAAACATCGCTTCTTTTTTTTCAAAATCTTTACGATACTCTAGATACCTACTAGCATAAAGCACTGCATAATCGATTGTCGCTCCTAACTGAAGTGCGAAAACCACTAAATAACCGATATAGACTACCATCCGGTTGTTTATAGCTAATAAACCGATGTTAAACCACACAGCTGATTGGATAACTAATAACAAGATTATTGGAATAAACAATTTTCTAAAGATAAAGAATAGAATAACCGCAACAAACAAGATGCTTAAGGCAATTACCAAAGTAGAATCTTTAGTGACTGTATCTTTTATTTCTGAGGTGGAAGTTAAATTTCCCAAAAGATAATAATCATCATAAAGGTTATCTACTTCCGTATCTAATCTACTAGCAAAAGCAAACATTTCCTCATTTTCTGTTAATAAATCTGTGTAAATGCTAATTCTTGTATAATCGTCTCTAACATATTGATAGAAAACTTGATTAGGAATTAATGTTTCTGGAGTAGATGGATCTATTACCACATATAAAGCATCAATTTTTTCAACATGTTCTTCGCTGTTTAAAGTTTGTAAAAGACTTAACTCTTGATTCTTAGTTGAATCTTTAAGTAGTAAAGTTACTGAACTGTATTCCCTAAAATATTCACTGATTTCTATTCGGTCTAACGAACTCTGTGAATCTTCATCAGAATATTCACTTGATCCATATAGAAAATCAGCTTTGCTTTGATAAAATACGCCTATGCCTAATAGCACGATGAACAAAGCAATAATTAAGTAACGAAACTTATTGAACAAATGACTTAGTTTCGATAAATTAAACATAAAGTGACGGTGTCTTAGTTTATCCAAAAGTTTATGAGATAAAAGGATTGTTACTGGTAATAAGAAAATTACCGTTAAATAACTAAAGAAAATTCCTTTAGACAAAACTATTCCGATATCCATACCGATTTTATAACGCATAAAAAGTAATGCTAAGAATCCAACCATAGTTGTTAGTGCTGAGGCACTAATAACCGGTAAACTTTTCTTAAACGCTTTAGATATTGATTCTTTAACTTCTAATTCTTGATCACGATATTCATAATACCGATGAATAAAGAATATCGAGTAATCAAGAGATATCGCCAGTTGTAAAGCTGAAGAAAGAGTTAAAGTTATAAAGCTTACATTTGGTAATAACGCATTAGATCCCAGGTTAAAGATTACCGCTACTCCTAAAACTAAAAGTATTAAAAGAGGTTCTAACCAAGATCTTGAAGCGAAAATTAAAATAATAAAACAAACAGGAAGAATCAAGATAATAATTTTTAACAGCTCATTTTCGGCTATTGTTCTAGATTCTATATTACCCAATACCTCACCTCTTATATAACTATCTTCTTCTGCAAGCACTAAGTTAATTTCTTCTAAAGTTTCTTCGTGTTTTATATCATAAGTATCGCCAGATAAAACAACACTAAACAAAGCATGATTTTGATGATAAAAATCCTTTACCAAGGCCTCATCCATATATTCATAAAGGTATGGGTCCGCATAATCATCTAACCAAGTTACTGCAATTACTCCAGAGACATCCTCTAGATTTGTTTTTACTATCAAGGCTTCATCAACCGTTAAGTTTTTAACCATAACTTCAATTATAGAATTATTACCAAAAGTATTATCCAAAACCTCTAAACCTTCAGATGTTTTAGAATCATTTGGTAAATATTCAGTCATATCATAGTTAGATTTAACTTGAAATGCAAAAACAATAGATAATACCAATAAAATCAAAGCAATACCTATGGTTATCCATTTTCCTTTGTCTGTAAGCAGGATTTTCAAGATCTTACACCTCCTTAAATGTCTATTTCAAACATTTATTTAAAATATCTATTTAAATTATACATTTAAAGGATTATAATAACTATATAAACCACAATTGAAATAGAGTTTAAAACCTAATTTCAAATGGTATTGGGAGGTTGTTTTATGGAGAAAAATCTTGACATTAAAACAAAAATAATTCACTCAGCAGAAAGATTATTGAAGGAAAAAGGCACATTTACCATCAAGGAAATAGCCGATGATTGTTATATCAATATCGCAGCTGTCAACTATCATTTTGGTTCAAAAGAAAACTTACTTAATCTAGTACTTCAAGAGATTATTAATGAACTGAAATCACTCTTAACTAATTCTATTGATGATTTAACAAAACAAAATCTAGATAATGAAAGAATGATTGAAGAGATACTTAATTTGACCTATACTTTCGCCATGGAGAATATCGGTATTATCAATTATTTATTTATGCAGAATGAGTATCAAAGTGAAAACTCACATATATTAATCAAAGAGTTTTTTACCGATTCTTCTTTTACTAGAGAAATCTATTCGAAATTAGCAGAGACAGCTAAGACAGATGATCAAGAAATTTTACGAGTTAAATACTTGTTGTTGTTTTCAAGCTTTGCTATACCACTATTCATTCAACTTTTAGGTAATAAAAATAATCAAGAAATTTGGTCTTTAAGAAGTCCAAGTTTTAAAAAGAAATACATCCATGAATTAATCCAAATTTTGTATTGAAAAACTTTGATAAACCAATAAAAAAGGCACTTGTTAAAAGTGCCTTTTTTGATTGATAAATTAAAAATATTCATTAAACTATTTTCTTTAGTTCAATTAAATCATTGATTTTATAATCAGCTAAGTTAGAGTTTTTAGCATCATTTATCGCTACAGATTTCATGCCACAAGCATTAGCAGCTTCAATTCCAGCTGTAGCGTCTTCTACCACCAAGCATTCTTTCGGTGTTAAGTTTAAACTTTCACAAGCTTTTAGAAAGACTTCAGGATCTGGTTTAGATTTAGTGATGTTATTGCCATCAGAAATCGCGTCAAACAAATTTGTTATTTTTAACTGGTTTAGTATTTTTGGTGTATTTCTACTTGAAGAACCAATCGCAACTTTAATGTCTTTGCTTTTTAAATATTTAATTATCTCTACAGCATTACTCAACAAATCATCAGGTCTTAACTCATTTAAGTAATCTCGGTAAAGATTGTTTTTTAACTCAGCCAATTCTTGTTTTTCTTTTTCAGAGTATTTCCTTTTAGCATTCTCCAAAATTATCTCTAAAGAAGCCATCCTTGAAACTCCCCTAAGACGATTATTAATTTCTCTAGAAAATTCAATTTTCTCTTTATCTGCCATTAGTTTCCAGGCAAGATAATGATACTCATCAGTACTTACTAAAACTCCATCTAAATCAAAAATTACTGCTTTTATCATCTTAATCATTCCTTTATCATAGGTTTGTTTTTATCGCTTTTATTTCTTTGGGGTAATGAGGATTAGTTAGCCCGCTCTTCAAATCATAGCCTAAAAAACCAAGTACACAAGCCATATAAGCTCCTCCATAAGCAGCTAAATGACTTCCGCCAATATAGATACCACCAGCAAATTGTTTTGAATTACCGGTTAAGTCAATATTAGCTCCAGTTAAAAAATAATCAAATGTTTCTTTTGTGTAACCTAGTCTTGAAGCTAAAATTGAATATACCGCTTTACTTAGAGAAGAACCATGTTCAGTTCTAGTTTTATAGTAATTATAGTTTATTCTTTGAATATCGTCAGAGAAAAGCTTAGGGAACAGAACCAATAGTAAGATTACATCAGCTTGTTTGATAATCTGTGTCTTTGTTGCTAAACCGTCTTTTCCACCAAGATATTCATTCTTACTACCCTTTTTTGAAAGTAGTTCAGATAACTCAACATCCTCTAAATCTAAATATCCATCAAACTGAGGGATAATACCTGATTTATCTGGTTTTGGTAAAAAGAGATTTTCAATCACGTTATTACTTTTTTCTAATAAAGGTAAATATTTATTAGTTAGAGATAAATAATAGTCGTAAGAATGAATCTCTAAATAATTTAGGTATTCATTCTGTTTTTCCAAACAGAATTTAATTAAGTAATTAGTGTAGGCATTGTTATTTACATGTTCATGATACTCATCGGGTCCGATCACGTTTAGACATTCGTATTTACCCTGTGGATTCATTGTCAAATAGTCAATATAGAATGAATTAATCTCTAAAAGCATCTCCATTCCACCGGACTTTAAAATACTGTAATCCTCTGACTTTAAAATATACTGATCAAGCGCATAAATAATCGCTCCATTAATATGAATTTGTAGTTCTTTAAAATAGGTTCTGATTGGTTTCTTAGTTAAGGGGTCAGTTAAATTATAATCTGAACAGGCATCAAAGCCATCCTCTTGGCTTTCCCAAGCATAAAACGCTCCAGTATATCCATAACCGTTAGCTTTAGAAATCGCTTCTTTAAGTCCGTTAATCCGGTAATATAATATGTTTTTGGCTGATGTTATATCGGTTAAAAGATAAAATAAAAACATGTAAATCTCAGTATCCCAGAAAACAGCACCTTTATAAACTTGTCCAGATAAACCACGAGCTGGGATTGAGACAGTGTTAGAATATGGACGATGGGAAATAAGTTGAAAGATATCGTAGTTTAATGCTAGGTTAGCTTCATCGTGACCAATAATATCCAATTTAGCTTTTTTCCATTTTTCTTGCCAAAATTGACTATTTTCTTCTAAAATTTCAGAAAAATCTTTACTTCTATAATAATTTAAAACTTCATTCAACCTGTCCGACTGTTTTGGTTCTGAATGCATTACTCCTGAGTTTATCCAGAGTTTATAAATCTTATTTGGGATTAATTCTAAGATGTATTTTCGTAGAATTGAGTCACTGCTTTTTAACGTTTTATAACTACTTGAAAAATTATTAGTCACAGAACTTGCAACAGTTACAGGAAGATTTAGTTCTTGAGAAAATCCTGTCGCTATTAAAGTTTTATCGGTAACTTCACAACTAATTTTCTCAAGATGTTTTCCGGAGATATCGTTGATCTCCAAATCAATACCTTGATAAAGGATGATAGTTATGGCTTTATTGGCTTTAAAAGTATATTCTTCATGCAAACAATTAAGCTTTGTTTGATTAGCAAATCTTCTTGAAGATATTTCAATCTCTACATCCGCTAAGGTAAAAACCGTTTTTCTTGTTAAAACTCCA
>JBAYQC010000074.1:0-7261 GCA_041677365.1 Candidatus Izemoplasmatales bacterium
ATTAAACCATTTTGCCCTATATTCTGGATTAGACTTCATTAAAAATACCTCCAAATTATTTGTTTGAAGGTATTATACTATTTCTGTTAACTCAATTAAAGGTACTCATGCTTTGACGCTTACTCTACTTTATGTTGACTAGTGCAAATCATACGAATACAAAACCATTCTCAGTTGTTAGAAGATAAGTTTATAAATACGAAAAGATGGAACATAAATATTCCATCTTATTCGTGTTGATATTAATTTTAACACTTAATGCAAATTAAAACCTAACTATTTCAATTTAAGGAGTTTTGCATTTATCGAAACGACAATAGCACTTAACGACATCAATACTGCTCCAACTGCTGGAGATAAAATAATGCCTATCCCAGATAAAACACCTGCGGCTAATGGGAGTGCAATCAAATTATAACCTGTTGCTAAGAATAGATTTTGCACCATTTTTTTATGCGTTGCTTTTGAGAGTTTAACAATGGATACAACATCAAGTGGATTACTTCTGACTAAAATGACATCAGCGGTTTCTATTGCCACATCAGTTCCTGCACCAATTGCAACTCCTAGATCAGCAATTGCAAGAGCTGGTGCATCATTGATTCCGTCACCTGTCATGGCAACTTTTTTCTTGTGATTTATCAATTCCTGAATCTTATTTTGCTTCTCATGTGGTAACACTTCGGCAATAACTTGATCAATCCCAACGGTGTCTCCAACCATTTTTGCAACGATTTTATTATCGCCTGTTAGCATAATTGAAGTTATATTCATTTCTCTAAGAGCAATAATAGCTTCTTTGGCTGTTGTCTTAATAATATCTGATAAGGCAATGAATCCTAAATACACATTATCTCTTAATACGAATACAATCGTTCTTCCTTGATTAGCTAACTTTTGATATTCTGATTTATCATAGTCTATTTGATGTAAATCCATATATTTTGGGCTAACTACCATGACCACACGTTTTTCAATAGTTCCCTGTAATCCTTGTCCTGGTATATTTTGATAATCTTCAACTGTCAATAATGAAAGATTTTGTTTCTTGCCTTCCTCAACGATTCCAAGTGCAATTGGATGTTCGGAATTAGCTTCTAGTGAAAGTGCAAGTTGTAATAACAATTTATTTTCAATTGAATTAGCCATTATATTTGTAACTCCAAATTTTCCCTCTGTCAGCGTTCCTGTTTTATCAAAGACGACAGTGTCAATTTTTCTTGCTTCTTCAAAAGCTGTTCTATTACGAATTAGAAGTCCCTTTTGAGCAGCAATACTCGTTGATACGCTTGTTACAAGAGGTACAGCAAGCCCTAATGCATGTGGACACGCAATAATAATAACTGTAACTGCTCTTTCCATTGCAAATGCAAGTCCATAGCCAGCTAACATCCAATATGTGAATGTTAATGTACCTGCGATGATAGCTATGTAAAATAACCATTTTGCTGCTTTATCTGCTAATCTTTGTGTCTTTGATTTAGAATTTTGAGCTTCTTGAACAAGTTTAATTACTTGTGAAAGAAAAGTATCTTCTCCAACTTTGTTAACTTTGACTGTTAATACACCATCACCATTAATAGATCCACCAATCACATCCATTTTTACAGATTTATTAGACGGGATCGATTCTCCTGTTACCATTGATTCATTTACAGATGATACCCCTTTGATTACAATACCATCCACTGGAATTTTTTCTCCTGGTTTAACTAAAACAACATCTCCAACTTTAAGATCTTTAACTAAAACATCTTTTGTATTAATGTCGTCAATCAGTAGATGTGCTTCTGCTGGCATTAGGTTAATCAGTGCTTCAAGCGCTTTTGATGCTCCCATAGCAGACTTCATTTCAAGCCAATGACCTAGCAACATAATAACTATGAGGGTAGAAAGCTCCCAAAAGAAATCACTGCCAGCTAATCCAAATACTGTGAATGTGCTGTAAATATACGCTACAGAAATGGCTAAAGCAACCAGCATCATCATTGCTGGAGATTTCTGTTTAATTTCAGATACGGCTCCTACGAAAAATGGTTTACCACCATATATAAATAAGAAAGTTGCTAAAAACAACAATATATATGAATCTCCCGGGAAACGCAAATCGACATTTAGAAACGTTTGGATCATTGGCGATAAAGCAAGAATAGGAACCATAATAATTAGAGAAATAAAAAATCTCTTTTTAAAATCCTTAACCATATGTGCATGATGATTATGATGTGAATGTTCTTCCTTATTATGATTCATATGTTCATGATCCATTTGTTTATGATCCATATGTTTGTGATTATCTTTATTATGATTCATGTGTTCGTGATCCATTTGTTTATGATCCGTAGAAACATGTGTCTTCATTTTATAAATCTCATTTGTTTTACTATTTTTTGTTTTTTCTTTTTCTTCTTTTTTCATTTCATTTCCTTTCAAAACATTATTATTAGAAACTGATTGATATTTTTGTTCCTAATCCAATCTTACTTTCAATTGCAATACTTGCATTCAATCTGTTTATAATCTCAAATACAATTTGAAGACCAATTCCATTTCCTTTTTTGTTGTATTTAGTAGATGATTCACTTCTGTGTGGTCCACTATATATTTTGTCAATTGTCGTTTGAGTCATTCCAATTCCAGTATCGGCTACTGTTAACTTATGATTTGAAGCATCCAATGTGACTTGTACTGTGTTTTTAGGATTACTATAATAGAATGCATTGAATACGAGATGTTCAATAATTCTAGTGATATCATATTCGGATACTTTCATTTCAAAATTGTCTAAACTATATTTCAAAGTAATATTTTTAGTCATAAACACTTCTTGTAGTTTTTTAAGTTTATTTTCAATTATTGGTGCAATATTCTGCGTTTTTTCGATCTGTATTATATCCATAGCAATAATTTGGGGAACTAATTTTTCTATTGAATCTATCTCTGAAAGCAAGTCCTCATTAATTTTTTCATCAAACTTAATCCTTCCTAATTTAACTCCTTCAAGATATGCTTTCATAACGGTTAAAGGAGTCTTCACATCATGAGCTAGTAATTGTACATAGTGCTTCTGCATTTCTATCAAATCTTTTTCAATTTTCAAGGCTTTTACATATCGTTCGTTTATATTTGATATGTCTTTAAATGTAAATACTTCTTGTTCTTTCCCTATGTTGTTCATGTCCTTCTGTAAAATCGCATTTTGTTTGTTCAGATACTTAAAAAGAATGATAAGTATGCCTGAAAATAGCATTAACGAAAATATATTATAAACAATCAACCCAACCGTCACTTCAGTGCTTATAAATGATGATTGATAATCTAAAATAACTTCACCGATTTTTTCATTAGCATCATTGTAAAGAATGATTTGTTTACCATTATTGGGTAGTACATCACTTTGATAAAGGATATTATTGTCTTCATCTTTATAAATTAGATTTATGCGATGTGCGTGCGTATAATGTTCTGCATAGACTATTGAGGTATCCACACTCTCATAAATTATTAGGTGTTCTAACAATGTAGCAAAAGCGGTATCTTGTCGTTCAATTTGTCTTGTAGATTGAACATTTGCAATCAAATAAACGGCAAGATTGGAAAATAGTAACAAACTTGCAAACATTATGATTAGAAATCTTGCCATTCTTTGTTTGAAAAATATTTTAAAACTAATCATCTAATTCACCTACAAACTGATATCCAACACCATAGTGAGTCTTGATGTATTTAGAGTTATTAGCATCGTCTTGCAGCTTCCTACGTATATTTTTGATATATGCATCTATGACTCTATCAAAGGCTTCACTATCGGAAAAACAAATTTCTATGAGTTGATCTCGATTATAAATTCGATTTCTATTTGTTGCTAAATACCATAAAAGATCATATTCATATTTAGTAAGATTTACTATCTTATCATGAACGTATACTTCTCTATTCAATGGCATTATTTTTAATGAACCCTTCTCATATGAATGTATAAGCGGTAATGTCGCAAGTAATCTTTTATCAACATTCTTTAGTTTGAGCATAACTTCTTCAACAGAAAATGGTTTTGTTATATAATCATCTGCACCTAATGAAAGTAGATCTAACTTTTCATTAATCTCAATCTTAGCAGTAATTACAATAATATAAATATCACTAATAGTTCTAATCTTTTTAACAAACTCTTCACCTTGCATCTTTGGCAGCATCAAATCAGTTAGTATGACATCATATGATTTTAATGAAAGAACATTTAAGGCTTCTTCTGCCGAAAAGGTTTGAGTTACATTATGACTGTCTTGTCTTGAAAACACTGCTAAAAGATCATTGATTTTTCGATTGTCTTCTACAATCAATAAGTTCATGAAATCACCACCTAACGTATACATTATACTCGATAACTTTCTTTTCCACAATGTGACAAACTTATAGTCAAGATGAAGTGAGTAATTTCAATCTTCTTCTTGTACTGATAATATATGTACTTGATATCCTGCATTTTCAATTGCATTTGAAAATTCGGAAACATGCTCTAAATTACCTTCATAAGTAATGGTTCCTGTCATGGTTGCAAAATCAAAATCAAACCGATCCCCTCCCTGAATTGTAATAATCTGATTAATCCGATTTAGACATCCTCCGCAGTGAATTCCTTTTATGCTAATTTTAATTGATTTCATTTGTTAACTCCAATGTAGTAAGACATGTATAATCGCCTGAAAAAGACGAGATTAAAGTTGTTGCAATTAATCCTTGATACGTGATGAATATGGTTCCGTTCATATTAGAAGGTATCCACACACCTAAAAAGCCGTTGGCGAAAGACTCCATATATTCATCGATGATGATATTTCCTAAATCATCTGAGATTAAGACATGAAATTCTTCTTGTTTTAATTCCCCACGGCAAGAAATTAAATTATGAATGCCACAAGGATGTGTTGTATTGATATATGGAACAAATGACAAATAAAACATGTCAGATGGAAGGTCAACCTTCACTGATTGACCATTTGCGGTGATATTCAGTCCAGAACTATCAATGTTTGCTTTCAAGGTGTTAGGCTCGTCTGTTCTGTTCTCAAGTTGTGCCACAAGTTCCGTCACCGACAATTGATCCATTCCATATGCGACCAATGGATCTATTGAACTTGGTGATTTAAATAACAAGAACGCCCCTACGACCAGGAGTATTAACGTAACTCCTGAAATGATGTATTTCATGGTCTAAAAGGGATAAGTGTAAAGCCACTATCTTCAATAAAGGTAATGAGGGCAACTTTGATATCATCGATTGCAGTTTGTTGCTCATCAAGCGTCATTTTGGAAAAGTCAACCGCTGAAACCAAATCTATGTATTTAGCGTCAACCAAGGCTTGATCTTCTACATTTAGATGTGCATACAACCATTCATAAGATGGTGTATTGTCATCAATATTGAAGCAGAAGTCATCCTCATCATAATATCCACCCATCATTCCATAACCATATCCACCCATCATTACATACCCGTAATTGTTTGCATCGTTACTTGTTGGTAATCCACTATTAAATGAAGCTTGTACAAAATTCGATTTTGCTGCAAAAAATATTGCTAATACCATAATCCCGATTATAATTACTGTTCTTGTTTTCATCTATTTATTCTCCCTAATTTTTTTTAGTATTTCTTCATATTCCTGAATCGTTATTTCTCCTCTTGCTAATCTCTCTTTTAGATGCTTTTCAGTGTTTTCATTACCACTATATGAATTCCCAGTCCAGCGGATAAATATATATGCAATGAAAATCCAAAAAGCCACCATACCAATCATGCCTAATGGCATCATCCAGCCTGAATAAAAGTACCCTTGATTCCACATGTGATTAGATCCATAATAATTAGAACCAAAAACAGTTAACCCTACTACAAATACGCAAACCACTATTCCTAATACCAATAATACTACATTCGTTTTTTTCATTTCTTTCACCTCACTCATAGTATATAAAAACAATGTGAATACAAAATGAATGACTAAATAATTATGAAGATTTTAATATAAATTTTCGTTTTTCCTATAAATTTATGACATTCTCGTCATTTTCTTGTAATCGTGTAAATTCATTTTAAATCGTGTATTTCAAAATGTAATCGTGTAGAAATCTCATACAAAATGTGGAAATCGACTAAAATCAGAACACTTTTTAGGCTTGATAAATATAAGCAAATCGAGAAACGGCCCTATATAGCGCAAAAAAAGGCCTGATACAACTGTATCAAACCAATGCTTTCAATATGTCTTGTCATTATGGACTTTATCACTATTTTTGATAACCTCTAGACTAACTTTACTACAACCTCTAGACTAACTTTACTATAAATAATGCTAATAGTTCATATTTTTCATAAATGTATTTATTATATGAACACATTTAAAACTACTACTTGTTCAGTGTCTGTGCTTCAATATCGAATATTGCATCCATTTTGCTTGAAGCTGGACTAATTTCGTCAACTATCTGAACACTGATTTTCTGTAAACTATCTTTATTTAGATCATATCTATCAAAATCAAGAATCATCCGGAAATTTTCTTGTTGATCACTTAAATTTGGGATAGTCACAATCAATCTATAAGCATTTGGTCTTTGTGGATTTGCAGCTCCCATAAAGACAGCATCACATTCTTGTGTTTTGTTGTCAAACTCAATTTCTATCAAAATACTATATAGTTTAATTTCTTTAAAAGAATAATCACCAAAAACATTTGTATCATACTTATCTATTTCCTCTGTTGTACTATCAATATCAATAAATGTTATTGAAAAATTAGTAATAGTATTATCTAAAAAAACAAGTTCATCTTCTCCTACATATGAATATGTACCTGAAACAATCGGAACGTCAAATAGCTCACCTCTATCCTTATAACATCCACTCAAAAGAAAAATAGATGACGCTAAAACCAATAATATTAAGAACTTTTTCATACTTATCATCCTAAAATAATTATACCACTTAGAATATAATAGTCTAGTTAGATAGGTTACAATAAGTAGGACAGAAAAGATATAGACATGTTAGAATGGAAGAAGGGTTTTAAGTATTTAAAGGTTTTTGGTAACGAAGTGAAACGAGTTATCCACAAAACCTAAATTTAAGCTCTTAAAAAATTGATAAGAAATGAGGAAACTAACATGCCAAGAAATACAACATATACTGATGCATTTAAGAGGCAGATAGTCGCTCTTAAGAAAAGCGGAAAATCAGTCACATATTTGATGAGAGAAT
>JBAYQC010000075.1:0-7046 GCA_041677365.1 Candidatus Izemoplasmatales bacterium
TCCGGAGAATGTTTAGATTCAATATCTAAAGCGAGTTTTGCTATAAGCATATTAGGCCCAATTCCACAGGTTGAATAGATTTTTGTCTGATTGTAGACTTCTGCCATAATCATCTTAGCTATTTCATAATCTGTCTTATTGTAATAAGATAAATATTCTGTGAAATCTAGAAAAACTTCATCCACGGAATAGACATATAAGTCTTCTTCGGAAATAAACTGTAGATAGATTTCGATAATTTTCGTTGAATATTCTAAATAACGTTCCATCCTTGGTTTGCGATAAATTATATTAATATTTTTAGGTAACTCATAAACTCGACAACGATTAGGTACACCAAGTTTTTTTAAATACGGCGTAACAGCTAGAACTATTGAACCGCCGCCTCTTTCTTTGTCCGCAACTACTAATGGGGTTTTAAAAGGATCCAACCCAGATACTGCGCATTCAACTGAAGCGTAAAAACTTTTCAAGTCAATACAAAGAATGTTTCTATGAAGTTTATATTCTTCCATGGGTTGCCTCCTTATATAAATATTATACAATTAAATCTTTAAAAAGACTATTGGATATCAAGGATTATCAGTATAAAAAATATAAATTATAAATGTTTAAAAAAGAGTTATAAAAAAGTAAGGTTCTTTAGAAACCTTACTAGATTTTATTAAATATTATTTATTTATAATTTATTATTCTCAATTCTATCAATTAAATCTATGACTTTTTCTTCGATTATGTCTCTCGCTTGTTCAAAATATTTCTTTTCTTTACCGCTCGGATCTTCTATTCCCCAATCTTCTTTATGTTTAGTTGGGATATAAGGGCATTCTACCCCGCATCCCATTGTGATTAAAATGTCTAATTTATTTGGGATATCCGATAATAGTTTGCTTTTCGCATGGGACATATCAACACCCTTGTCTTCCATTACCTCAATAGCTAAAGGCTTAGGTGCGGGATATTTTACAGTTCCTGCTGAATAGATAGAAAATTCAAAGTTGCGATAATGTTTCATCCACCCTTCCGCAATAATACTTCTACAGCTATTATGTGTACAGACAAAAGCAATTCTCATATGAAACCTCCAAAAACTAGCAAAAGCTCCAATAAAAACTGGAGCTCTTTAAAGATATTTATGTTATATTCTATCACAATATTTGATCCCAAGTTGTGTAGTCTCCACGGTAGATCTTTTTTAAATCTTCTGCGCTGACATTGCTTAATTCATTGTTCAAATGAACTATCGCGACGATTGCATCCCAAGCTAATTGTCCCTGAGTGCCTTCGCTACCAGTTTCAGAATCTTTAAATGGTCGAGACGCAAAACCAACATGTTTATAGTTATCCCCGTCTTTTTCAGAGCCTTGAGTCCTTTTATAACCATCTGATGATCCTGTATGATCATGCTCAGGAATAAAGTCACCACATTTAGGAGAGAAAGCAGCGGTTAAAGCTAAAGCAATTTTTTCAATTGAATCAGAACCACCGAACTTTATCGTAATGTCACTATTATCTTGAGCACATATTGGGTATTGATCTTTAATATCATCCCAAGATTCAGTGCTTGGCAGTGGAATATCTCCTTCATTTGTAATTATATCAGCTCCATCTGTAGTTTGTAAAAACGCGATAAAAGCTAATGAGATATCTCTTTCCCTATCATTTGCATAATCATCCAACGATCTCGTTACATAATTAAATGGACGTTTTAATGCATAGGTATTATTAATTACATTAGCGATGTTTGGTTCAACGTTATCAAAATTTAAACCCTTTACGGTTTCATCAAGACTTGCTAATGAAATATAACCAATACCATATTGATCAATACTCATTGCACTATATATTCCAGTGTTGTCTTTAGTAACAAAACCCTCAACTAAAAGACTATCGTCTTCAGCAGCTTCATCAAATCCAATCCCGCCCATAAAGCCAGCTCTCGTTCCACTAGAAGTGTCTCGAGTATAAACGGTAATATTGCTAGTTGCATCCCAATCACTTCCGCTACTACACGAAACCAAAAGTCCTACTAATAACAAACTGAATGTTAAAATTAATTTTTTCATTATTTTCTCCTTTGTTTTTTTAAAATCAAGTATATGATATCCCTAACTGTAAAATCTAGAAATCATTTAAAGGTAAATTAATGTAAAATTAATGTAAAAAGGATTAAAGCTGTGTGCTTTAATCCTTAGATTATCTAATATTCGTATATTGTATTTAATTATTGCTAAAGACTTTTTTGTAAATATAATTAACTTTTTTACTATAAAAATCTAATTTGAATAACTCAAAAATCTCTGATTCTTTTAAAACTTCATTGATCAAAGAATTCTTCTTAACTATTTCAACAAAACTAGTATTATCGTTGTAGGCTTGATTAGCCAAGATTTGGATTAAATCATAAGCTTCTTCTCTACTTAATCCCGCGTCGATTAACTTGGTTAGAACTCTTTGTGAGAAAATAATACCTTTGGTTAAATAAATGTTTTTTAACATCTGTTCTTCATCAACAAACAAGTTTTCAATTACATTAACAAATCGATTAAACATATAATCAATTAAAGTTGTAGAATCAGCTATAATTATTCTTTCAGCGGAAGAATGACTGATATCACGTTCATGCCATAAAGCAATATTTTCATAAGCTGTTAACATATAACCTCTTAAAACTCTGGTTAAACCGGTGATATTTTCGCTGTTTATCGGATTTTTTTTATGTGGCATTGCTGAAGAGCCTTTTTGTTTGTTACTAAAAGGTTCTTTAACTTCGTTAACTTCAGTTCTTTGTAAATGTCTAATTTCCAGAGCTTGCTTTTCCAAAGTAGATGCTAGCAAAACTAAAGAACTTAGGTAATTAGCGTGACGATCTCTTTGTAAGACTTGCGTTGAAATATTCACTGTGTTTAAATCTAATTTTTTACAAATATATTGCTCAACTTCGGTATCCACAAAAGCGTAATTTCCTACTGCACCACTAATTTTACCTACTTCAACTTCTTTGGCAGCATTTAAGAATCTTTGATAGTTACGTTTTAATTCATCGTACCAAAGTGCAAATTTTAAACCGAAAACAGTAATATCAGCATGAATTCCATGTGTCCTACCAATACAATAAGTATCTTTATATCTAAAAGCTTGTTTTTTTAGAACTTTCAAAAAAATTTCAATATCTTTTTTGATAATTTTATTAGCCTTCTTCAATAATATTCCATTAGCAGTATCAACCACATCGGTTGAGGTTAACCCATAGTGAATAAATCTTTTTTCTTCTCCTAAGGATTCTGATACTGTTCTAGTAAAAGCAATCACGTCATGTTTGGTTTCTTTTTCCAGTTGCTTTACTCTTTTTAAGGAGTAATTAGCATTTTTTTTGATTTTGTCTAAATCTTCTTTGGAAACAATACCAAGTTTATTTAAAGCCTCAGCATTCAAGACTTCAATTTCTAAAAAAGCATCAAACTTACTTTTATCAGACCAGAGTTTCTTCATTGGTAGCCGGCTATAACGTTCAATCATTATCCTATTCCCCTACTAAATTTAAATAACATTTTAATGTATTCTCTAGCAAACAAGCAATCGTCATCGGGCCAACACCACCTGGCATCGGGGTAATATAACTAGCTATATTTTTAACTTCATCAAATTTTACATCACCATATAACTTGCCATCCACCCGTGAAACACCAACATCAATAACAACTGCATTATCTTTAACAAAAGATTTATCAACCATCTGAGCTTTTCCTACAGCAGCTATTAAAATATCTGCTTGTTTAGTTATTTCCTTTAGGTTTTTTGTTCGTGAATGACAAATCGTAACCGTTGAATTCTTTTGTAACATCAATTGAGCCATCGGTTTTCCTACTATTTGACTTCTGCCGATGATTACACAATGTTCACCTTCGGTTTTAATATTATACTCATCTAACAATCTAGTTATTCCTAAAGGAGTACAAGGTATGAGTGCGTCTTGGTTTTTGCTTAATTTAGCAACATTCTCGTCAGAAAATCCATCTACATCTTTTTTGGGGTCGATTAAGTTAATAACTTTCTCAGAATTAATATGATTTGGTATAGGTAACTGCAATAAAATACCGTGAACGTTTTTATTTTTATTTAGTTTTTCTATTTCCGATATTAATTCTTCTTCGGTTAAATCACTTTTTAACCTGATAATAGTTGATTCCATGCCAACTTTTTTCGCAGCTCGCTCTTTAAATTTTACATAAGTTTCACTCGCTGGATCATCACCAACTAAAATAACCGCTAAATGTGGCTTTACTAATTTTTCACTTACAAGTTCTTCAACTTGTAATTTTAAACGGTCTTTAATTTTATTTGATAATGCTGTCCCATCTAATAATTTAGCCATCAAAATCACTCCTTGTTATAAATATACTGATCGATAATTTCACCGTAATATACAGTGTGATTAGCGGTTTTATTATAATATCTCGACTTAACAACCGGTAAAACTACATCTTGATTCAAAGTTTGTTTATAGATAACTTTACATTCATAATGTAGATCGGCTTCTGCGATGATTGGCGTATCAATTTTTCTTCCTTTGACGGGAGTGAAGTTACAAACTTCAAACTTGTCAATTTCTCTTAAAGATTTAGTTCCGCAAATTGATATTTCTTTTAATAGTTTATTTTTTATTGGTACAGATATGGTAAATTCTTCACTAGATTCAATTAAATCATATGTCGCTCTCGAATCTCTGACCAAGACTACAAATATCGGTCTTCCCCATACTACAGTTATACCACCCCAACCAATGATCATTGTGTTGATTTTATCGCCTTTCTTGGTATTTAAAAAAATCCCTGGTGATAATTTCTCTAAAACTACATTTGCTTTTTCAAAAACACCTATCTCTTGATACATAAAACACACCTCTTTCTAACCTCAATTATATCACAAAGACTTATCTTTAGATAAATATAGCGGTAAAAAAGCAGTGTTTTTTTAGATGATTAAAGGGATAAAGACTTTTTTGCAGATTTATGATAGAATTATTTAGTAAAAAGAGGTATGTTATGAAAATAGGAATTATTGGTTTGGGCCTAATTGGCGGAACTATCGCAAAAGCATTAAACAAAAAACATTCAATAATCGCTTATGATATTGATAAAAACAGTCTTGAATATGCTAAAAAAGAAGCAATTATTGAAGATTATTATCTTGATATCGATACTTTCTTAAAACAGAACTCAATTATATATTTGTGTTTATATCCACATCAAATTATCGATTTCTTTAAAGTAAATAAAAATAAAATTACACCAAATCAATTGTTTATTGAAATTTCAGGGATAAAAAAGGTTTTGATTGAACAAGTTAATAGTTTAAACATACCAAATTTAAACATTGTATATTCGCATCCGATTGCTGGAAGAGAGAAGTCAGGAGTTTTTTATTCTGATGATCAGATATTTAAAGGAGCTAATTACGCGATTATAGACCAACAAAAAAATAATAGCGAAGACTTGGATACAGCTTTTATTTTAGCTAAAGACATGGGTTTTAAAAACATATCTTTAGTTACAGCTGAAGAGCATGACGAAGTCATAGCTTATACATCGCAATTAACCCACATTATTTCCATGAGTTTAGTCAATTCTTTTGATAAGAATATTAATTTGACCCATTTTACCGGAGATTCTTATCGCGATTTGACAAGAATAGCTGATATTAATATTTCTTTATGGACAGATCTATTTACACAAAACAAAGAATACTTAATTAAACAAATTAGTAGCTTTCAAAAACAACTTGAATATTTTAAAGAATATTTAGAAGATGATGATATTGAAAATTTACAAAATATTATGAAAAATGCTTTTATTAAACACCAAAATTATTTAAAGGACAGATAAATGAAAGTAAAAATTTACCCTGGTTTTGCCAAAGGACAAGTAAAGATTCCCCCATCGAAATCATTTTTACACAGAGCAATCATTTGCGCTTCTTTAGCTAAGGGAACCTCTATCATTAAAAACGTAATCTATTCAGATGATGTAAAAGCTACTATTGAAGCTTTTAAAACAATCGGTGTCAAAATAGAAAAACAGGAAAATTCATTGAGAGTAGTAGGTTATGGTCGACTGTTTTTTCTCGGTGAAGAAAGAATAGATTGCAATGAATCTGGAACAACTCTGAGATTTTTAACACCTTTATTCACAAATGATAAAGGGATATATTTAACTGGAAAAAGTACGCTTTTATCGCGTCCAATGTCTATTTACGAAAATATTTTTAAAGAAAAAAATCTTATCTTTGACAAAAGTGAAGCCGGATATTTCTTAAAAGGTGAACTGCCTTCTGGAACATATGAAGTTGACGGAAATATTAGTTCTCAGTTCATCAGCGGTCTTTTACTTACTTTACCTTTAAAAACTTCTGATTCAAAAATTATTATTAAAGGGGATTTTGAGTCAGCTAAGTACACAGAACTTACTATCGATGTTATGCGTAATTTTGGCGTAAATATTACAAAAACAGATTACGGTTATTACATAGAGGGCAACCAACTTTATAAACCTACAAATTATAAGGTTGAAGCTGATTGTTCACAACTAGCATTTTTTGCAGTAGGCGGTATTCTTAACGGTGATATTAAAATATCAAATATCAACCTTAATTCTTTACAACCTGATTCACAAATTACTAACATAATAAAAAAAATGAATGGAAGGATTGTAAAAGAAAAAAGTTATCTTCGGTTCGTAAAAAGTCAAACTAACGGTATGAATATTGATGTAAGCCAATGTCCTGATATAGCCCCAATACTCTCTGTTTTAGGCGCTTTATCTTTAGGAGAAACGAAAATTGAAAACGCTTCAAGATTAAAAATTAAAGAGACAGATCGTTTATGGGCAATCAATAATATCTTACAAAAGTTCGGTGTGAAAACCACTGTAAAAGAGGATTCGTATATCGTTACTGGACAAAACGTTTTATCAGGAAATGAATTTAATTCTTATAATGATCATCGAATGGTAATGTCTATAGCAATTGCTAGTTTACGTTCTGATAAA
>JBAYQC010000076.1:0-6954 GCA_041677365.1 Candidatus Izemoplasmatales bacterium
ACTTGGGTTAGAACAAAAAGTTCTTACAGTTGATCCTACTTTTGTACGATAGATAAATTTTCCTTCATAAAGATGTTCATTAATTTCTTCCATTATTTCATTATTAGTTTCTACTCTAACTCCAATATCTACATGATTAGATTTCATCGATATATCATGCTCTTTAGCTAGATTACTTAACCAATAAGAACCATCTCTCCCTGGTACTATTACTACATTTTTAGCTTCAACAATTGTGTCATCATTTAATTTAACACCTTTTATTGCTTCATCTCTGACAATTATGTTTTTTACTTCAGTTTTAAAATACATATCAATTCTGTTTTCTAAGTATTCTCTAATGTTTTTTAAAACTTGTAGATTAACTTCGGTTCCTAAGTGTCTTAATTCTGCTCTGAGTAATTTCAACCCCACTGCTAAACCTTTTTTTTCGATTTCTTTAACTTTATCTGTATTTGGATTTGTTATGGTCTTAGGCGCACCAAATTTAAGATTTATTGAGTCAGCATACTTAATTAAATCCAATATTGTATTTGGTTCTAGATATTCATCCATCCACCCACCAAATTCACTAGTAATATTAAATTTTCCATCAGAATAAGCTCCAGCTCCGCCAAATCCATTGGTTATTGAACAATAGGGATTACACGCAACAAAACCGTTCTTTTGAACGGGGCATTTATCGATTTTTTTATCTATTATAGGGCATTTTCGATTATAGATGTCATGACCTTTATCTAATAAAAGGATTTTTAGGTCCTTGTTTTTTTCAGCTAATTCGTAAGCACACATAATCCCAGCGGGACCAGCACCAACAATAATTACATCATAATCTTTTTTCATAAAAAAACTCCCTTTAAAGGCACAATAAGATTTTAACATTTAAAAACTTTAAAATCAATATTATAAAAATTTTAAACATAAAAAAAAGCGATATTTTCATATCGCAAATTTTTTTATTCTGTTCTTACCGGTAATATTAATTGAATTAATCCTGGATCATTAACTCCTTCAATAATAAATGGTCTAATTTCACCAGTAAATTTAACTAAAACTTCATCAGAATTAAAAGTTTTTAAAGCATCCAAGAAATATTTAGAACTAAAAGCTATTTTAATTGGTGTTAATGCTATTTTTTCTAAAGGTTCTATTTCTTCGATAACTTTTCCAATTTCTGGAGAATTAGAAGTTATTTCCACTTCATTATTTGGTTTTAAACTAAGTTTAACAATACTGTTATAACTATCTTTGATTGATAATAACGAAGCTCTTTCTACAGCTATTGATAAATCATCTAATTTAAATTTTAGAATAATTGGAAATTCAGAAGGTATTAATTTAGAAGTTTCTGGATAAGTTCCTTCTAATAATCTAGATTGGAACAATATATTTCCATATTCAAAAACAATTGATTTAGAATTTAAATGAATTAAAATTTCATCTAAATCCATTTCTAATACTTTAGATAATTCATCTAGACTCTTACTTGGAATTACTACATTCATGTTTTCAAAGTTTTTAGCAATATCAATTTTCTTTTGACTTAATCTAAAAGAATCGGTTGCTATTGCTATAAGTTTGTCATTTTCTACTCGAATATTAACACCGGTTAAAATTGGTCGGTTTTCAATTGTAGAAGCAGCAAAAGTGGTTTGTTTAATAACCGATCTCATTATTTTTGATTCTAACTTAATTGGTAGATCATTCAAATGAAAGTTAAGTTCTGGATAATCATCAACATTTAATAAATTCAATGACAAATCAGTATTGTGTGAATGAATTTTTAAAACATTGTTATCAACTACACTAAATTCTACTATTCCCTTATCTAATTTTCTAATAAAATCAACAAAAACTCTACCAGGAATAAGAATTTCACCGGTTGTATCTACATTTAGAGTTTCATCTTTGATAGAAAGTTTGATAGAAATATCAGAATTACTAGTTAAAAGTACTAATTCATTCTCATAAACCTCCATTTTGATTCCTTGTAAGTATGGAGCAGGTGTTTTTGTAGATAAAGCTTTTTGTGATATTAATAGATTGTTTAATAAAACTTCGGTCTGAATTGAAAAATTCATATGAACCTCCTATATATATTTAATCTTTTTCTTTTAATTATTGTTATTATTAGTGTTGTTGATAGGGGGATAAAATATTTGTTTTAACATAAATATTATACCATATTTAGCATAATAAGTATATAAGATTGAGTGTTTATAACTCAAAAAAAAGCTATTTTTTTCCACATTTTATCAACAATTTCTCAACATCATTTTTTACTGTTTTATCTGTTTGCATATAATTAGAAATTTGTTCAATGCTATAGATAACTGTTGAATGATCACGGCCATTAAATATTTGTCCGATTCTTTTAAAAGTTAAATCATAAATATCTTTGATTATGTACATAGAAACCTGTCTGGCAAACACATATTTCTTTTGTCTTTTATTAGAAAGTAAATCTGTTGTGTTTATATTGTAATAATTACTTACAATATCTAAAATATTATTATAATTGTTACGATTGATTTCTTTGTTTCCTGCATTTTTAGAATTTATCAAGTTTTTAAGAGCTTCTTTTGTACTTTCTATTGTAAATTTATAGTTAAAAGCTGTACAGTAGAATAAAACCCTTTTTAAAGCTCCTTCTAATTCTCTAATATTATTATCAAAGACACTAGCTATATATTCTAATATTTCTTCAGATATTAGGTTAGGATCAGAAGTCTCTACAGTTAATTTCTTTTTTAAAATTTGAATTCGGTGATCTAGATTAGGTTTATCTATATCTACAGTTAATCCCCATTCAAAACGAGAAGTAAGTCGTGACATAATATCAAATAATTCAGATGCAGGTCGATCAGAAGTTATTACTATTTGTTTATTGCTGTCTTTTAATTTTTCAAAGATTTTAAAAAATTCTAATTGAGTTTTAGTTTTACCAGCTAGAAACTGAATATCATCAACAAGTAGCATATCAACATTTTCGTATTTTTTTGAAAATTCATCAAATGTCTTATTTAGTGATGCATTAGCATAATCTTCAATAAACTGGTCTGTTTTTACATATAAAACTTTGTAATTAATATTATTTTCTAAGACATAGTTACCGATACATTCCATAAGATGGGTTTTACCTAAACCAACATCACCAAATATATATAGAGGGTTGGCAAAAGTGACTGGTTGATCGGCTACTTTAATTGCAGAAGTGTAAGCTAAACGATTAGATGGTCCAACGACAAAATTATCAAAAGTATAAGTGTTATTCAAACCGGTTTTATACTTGTTTTCTAAATTTTCTTCTGGGATATTTATTTCATATGGTTGGTCTTTTTTGATTTCTAAAGTAGCTTGTTCTTTAGTTATTATTTTAAATAGATATTTTTCTTCTACATAATTATTTAATAGATAATTGAGTCTATTTATATAAAAATTATCAATTTTATTTTTTATATAAGAGTTTGGAGCTATTAGATAAACAAAATTATTTTGTACTTTAAAAATGTTGTTTATGCTAGCAAAATGTTCGTTGTAAATGTCATTTTCAAAATCTATTTGGAGATTGGATTTTATCTTCTTCCAGATGTCTTCAAAATCATACATTTTGTCTACCTCGTTTCTTAACTATAAATATAACATAAACGTATAAAGTATTTTTAAATAGTTTTCAACAAAAAATGTGGAAAACTTTTTATACGAAGAACTATTAACAATTCAATTGTGGAAAACTTTTCTCTAGAAATAGGGTTAAATTTGTTTTTTAAACATATTAACAGTGGAAAAAGTAGTTTTCAACGTGGATAAAATTTTTGTGTTTTTTGTCAAATAAAAAATGTTGACATCAATAATAAAATTAAGTATAATGAGATAGCATGGTTTTTGGAATAATGATGAGGAGGTGTTGTATATGAAAATGACATATCAACCAAGTAAGATCAAAAGAGCTAGAACCCACGGCTTCAGAGCGAGAATGGCATCTGCTAATGGTCGTAACGTATTAGCTAGAAGAAGAGCCAAAGGACGTAAATCTTTAACAGTATCTGACCGCTAAAAATTAATATAAAAACACCAATAAATATATATTTATACCTGAAATCACCTGAACAATATATAAACTGGTGGTTTTTTGTTTTTTTAGGAGGAAATTTTGAAGAAAAAATTTAGGATCAAAAAAAACGAAGAGATCCAGCAACTGTTAAAAGAAAAAAATACAGTTGGAAATAATTATTTTGTAATATACCATAAAAAAGACCATGAAGCAAAAAATTTTAGATTTGCAATTGCTGTATCGAAAAAGTACGGTAAAGCTCACGAACGTAATTTAATGAAAAGAAGAATTAGAGAAGTAGTGAAGTTAAATTATTTTAAAGAGAATGTAGAGTTTTTCATAATTGCAAAATTAAAATCAAAACCACTAAATTTTGAAAAAATAAAAGTAAATCTTGAAGAATTATTTAAACAAGCACAACTTTTAAAAGAGAGGTAAGAATGAAAACAAGAAGTAAAATTATTGCATTAGTTATTATGCTAGTATTGGTTTTCAGTGTAGCGAGTTGTTCTGGAAATAAAGAAGGAATTACTTTCGGAAATTACGAGTCAATTGTGACAATAACCGAAGCTACTGATGATAAACCTGCTACGACCTATAACCAAGTTATTGATATGTTTGGTCAAGTTGAAACTACAAATGTAGATTATACAGATGGAAACGGAACTTTAATTTGGGAGAATGTCGAAGATGGAGGCTCAATAACTTTAACATTCACTGATAATAAAGTTAGTGAAAAAGAAATCGAAGGTTTATACGGATCTGTTTATCAAACTCCGATTGGCGAAAAAGATGGTGTTTGGGAATGGATAATTAAAATGTTAGGTTATATTACATTTTATTCAAGTAGTTTATTTGGTTTATTAGGTAACAATTATTATTGGTTAGGTTTATTGATTATGACATTGTTCATTAGAACCTTAGGATGGCCAATATATGCCAAAACTAATGATATGACAATTAAAATGCAATTAGCTCAACCAGAACTAAATAAGGTTCAAGAAAAATATCGTAATCGTACTGATCAAGCGTCTCAACAAAGAATGCAAATGGAAACTATGGAGATATACAAACGCTATAAGATTAACCTATTAGGTTGTTTTATGCCACTTTTACAAATGCCGATTTTCATCGCCATGTACCAAGTGGTGCAAAGATTTCCTTTAACACCAACAAGTGTATTTACCGATGCGAACGTTAGTATGAACACAACATTTTTATGGACTGATTTAGGAAATACATATTGGTTAGAAAACCTACCATTAGCACTTTTAGTTGCAGGTTTAATGTTTTTAAGCCAATGGTTAACTACCAAGAGATCTCAAGCACATCAAAAACATGGAAGTTCATACCAAAATCCTAAAACTCAACAAACACAAAAAACAATGAAATATATGATGTATTTCATGGTTGTAATGATGGGTTATATTTCAATTGGTAACGCCGGAATCGCATTTTACTGGATTATCGGTACAGCATATCAACTATTCCAAAGTTATATCAGCCATAGAAATGTAGGAAAACGTAAAGAACAATTACAATCAAGGGTTTAAAAGGGAGATTTAATTAATGAAAAGAATACAATTTGAAGCAAAAACACTTAATGATCAAACATTAAATTACGCAGCTGAAGAATTAAGAGTTAATAAAGATTTTATCGCATTAAACATCATCGAAGAAAAAAAATCTCTATTAGGTTTGAACAAGAGTTATATAGTAGAAGCTGTAGTTGATTTTAATGTAATAAACGATGGAATTGAATATATTCGTAAACTTCTAGAAAATATGGAAATCGAAGCTGTAATTGAAGGAAAAATGGCTAGAGAAAGACAAGTTGTTTTTTCAATAGAAGCTAAAGAAAACCCAATTCTTATCGGTAAAAACGGAAAAACACTGGATGCAATTCAAACTTTAGTTAAAAACTATATTAATTTATACACAGAAGAATTCTATATTGTTTTAATTGATATCGGTGGTTATAAAGAACAAAGAAAAAAACAGTTAGAAATATTAGCAACAAAAACAGCTATGGATGTTATAAACACTAAAGTACCAACAAAACTAGGTAAGATGAATGCTTATGAGAGAAGAATCATCCATACTAAACTTTCAGATTGGAGAGATGTGACAACAGTATCTGAAGGAGAAGAACCCAATCGATATGTAGTTATCACACCAACAAAGAAATAATGAAAAAATTAGTTGTAGGCTTAGGTAATCCAGGAAAGAAGTATGCAAATTCTAAACACAACGTAGGATTTATGGCTTTGGATATGTATGCACAAGTTCATAAGTTTAAATTTAAAAACTCATTAAAATTTAACTCAGAGATTGCTGAATATGACAACTGTATTTTTGTTAAACCTAAAACATATATGAATAATTCAGGATATGCTTTATTAAAAGTGGTACAGTATTACAATGTGGATTTGGAAAATGTTTTAGTTATTTATGATGATGTGGATCTTCCGTTAGCAAAACTTAGATTAAGATTTAAAGGTGGTTCTGGTGGACATAATGGAATTAAGTCAATTCTTACACATTTAGGATCTGAAAATTTTAATCGTTTAAGAATCGGAATTGATAAACATGAAAACAAAGATATGAAAGACTATGTTCTAAGTGATTTTGGTAAGCAAGAACTTAAAGAACTAAACGATTCCTTAATATCTGTAGTAAGCGCTATTGATGATTTTAGTAATAATGTTGATTTTGTCGAAATCATGAATAGATATAACAGCATAAAAAACGAAAGCGATAGTTAATATCGCTTTTTCTTATAATCGACCTATATAGAGGTCGATTAGTAAAACCACCCGCTATGCGGGTGAGACTAGAAGAGCCGTGGCGATGAAAAAAAGAATTCCTCCCAAATGATATAATGGAATTGTCGATTGCCA
>JBAYQC010000077.1:0-6916 GCA_041677365.1 Candidatus Izemoplasmatales bacterium
CACTATTAATGTATATTGGTCGTTTAGGCCCAATAACCATATTTGGTATTATGAACAAAAACTGGGGACATCCAGAGGTAAGTCACATAGATTACCCAACAGAAAAAATTCTCGTTGGATAAAAAATAGGCTTGAATACAATCGTATTCAAGCCTTTTATTTTAGCCGTTAAGCATGAAATCTTTTTTTGATTTCGTCTTTAATTGATTTAGGAAAAAAGAATATAATAAACAATAAAATAAATATTGCTAATCCGAAAGATACTAGGGCTGGCCATGGTTCATCAACAATATTTAAAGCATATAAGATTAAAGGGACGATAGAAAATATAACAATCATTAGTAAGTAAACAATATAATCACGATAATCCATTCTCTTTACTAGAATAATAACTGACACTGAAAAATTACATAAAGTTAAAAGCAAGGGCATCACATAGTTATATGACCAACCGCCACCATTGCTTCTGAAGTCAATAAGTATAAGCAATCCGATTAAGAGTGTAGTCAAAGTTGCGAACCTAAAAGCGATATTATGTCGGGAAAGTACCCCTAAAGTTACTAGAACCCAAAAGTAAGCAATACTTCCTATTGGTATTAATGACCACATAACTGGGTTTTCTTTGTAAGTTGCGAGATTAACTACTAAAAGCACTATAATAGATACTATAGTAACAAAAAGAATGATTTTTTTTGTTATCGGATAAACTTTACGCGTCGGGGATATATACTCTGGATATTTTTCAATATGATCCAAAGAGGTCTCTCCAGATAATGTTTGTTGACAAAGAGGACAATAAGAATTATGTGTATTAATTTTTATGTTACATTTATCACAGTACTTCATATTAATATTCCTCCACATAATTACTTTCGATTTCAACATCGATTCCTAAATCTGTGAAATGACGGAAAAATTCTCTCTCAATAGTAGTCTCAACAATTGAACGAGTGAAAGTAATTTTCAATTTATCTTTATAAGAAATAATTGAACAGTTAAGGGTATTAAACTTTCCTGAGTAAACAGCTGCCGTAACATCTTTTATAAATGGCTGCATTGATTCAGGAAAATCTACTTTACCAATATTGGTTAAACTCATAGTATTCAACTTCATACCTAACATATTGTATCCGATTTTTAATGCATATTTTTTTAAGAAATATGGCGTAAACTTAAGTAATACGTTTTTCTCAAAGGCAACATTTTCACTCATTTTTCTAATCAGTTCAGACTTTGTCATACCCTCTTCAAACTGTTTTTTCACCAAATCTTTTAAATACTCAAAAGTAATATCATCTTCTGTCATTACCATATTAGTCTTCACAAAATTAGAAAAATTTCTTAAAGTATTTG
Source organism: Candidatus Izemoplasmatales bacterium (assembly GCA_041677365.1). GTDB lineage: Bacteria > Bacillota_I > Bacilli_A > Izemoplasmatales > Hujiaoplasmataceae > UBA2289. The sequence continues at coordinate 1,354 of JBAYQC010000077.1, forward strand.
ATGGAAAGTGTTTTCTCAGGTTTACTGGCACAAAGATCTTAACGGGACTTTGATTACTGGAAACGCTACCTCGATATTGAATTTGAGTAACATAAATAGTATACATCATTAGTGCAGTCAAGTACTCTGTCATAGTCAATCCATTTTCACGAGCTAAATTTATCATTGCTTTAGTTGACATCACTCCAGATATTAGTCCAGTTAAATCTTCGGATAAAGCTGTTCCTTTGATTCGGTAAGCTCTTTTCTCTGGTATGTGCTTACGATTTTTACGATCATAAAATTTAGAGTTTGCATCTTCATATTCTTCCATGCTAGGTCGTTGATTTTTTGTTGGAACCAAATTATCAGGTTTGACATCTTTGCCTAGTAAATTAAGGTACTCATAAACAATTGCTTTTAACAACATTACGACTCCAGCACCATCAGCTAAAGAATGAAACATCTCAATGATTATGTCCGTATTTCTATACATCACCCTAAACAAATAACCATTATTTTTTCGCGGATGAATTTCTCCACAAACATAGTGTTTTAACTCTTCCACATTGAAAGGTTTGGAGTTGTAATCAAAATAGCTCCAAAAAAGACCTTTCTTTAATTTTACCTTAAACATTGGATATCTAGACAATATTCCATCAACCGCTAATTGTAAAATCTCTTCATCAATCTTTTCTGTTAGTGTAATCGCTACTCTGAAAACATTGGTTTCACGATGATTGGAAACCTCAGGAAATATTTTTCCAGAATTATCTAGTCTAAACCAAGTATCATATCTTGAATCTTTGTCCATAACTAACTCCTGATTTGCTTGTTTATAAATTCATCAATAATTTCCCATGATTTTCTTGAAGAAGCCATCTTGTTTAAACCAAAAGGAAAAACATGAAACATGCCTTCAAAATCATGGACTATTGCGTTGGTTATTTTATTACCTACATCTAATGTATCTGACTCAATTAATTCATTGCCCCCAACAAACATTAAGGTATCGGGGAAACCTTCGAAATCTCCATATTTCGGAGAAATATAGGGGTGATGTAAGTCATTGTCTTGAGCGTAAGCCTCTTTATCCAAAGGAATAGTTCCTTTCCCAAAGAAAGGATCACAATCAACATTCTTAGTGTGTGATTCTCCTTCTCCAGCTAAATCAGTCCAAGCTGACATTGTTATTATTGATCTTGGTAAAGGTATCATTTTGTCTTTAAGCGCCAAAACAGTAGCTAAAGCTAAACCTCCGCCTGCGGAATCTCCAACTATAAAAATATGATTGTTGTCATATTTGTTCTTCAATAGATGCTTATATAAGTCTATACTCTCTTCCAACGCTTTTGGAAATGGATGCTCGGGAGCTAAAGAATAACATAAAGAATATATTTCTAGATTTGGATTAATTTTTAGATAGCGTTTAGCAACACGTCTATAGCTATCATTTAAACCTGAAACATAAGCCCCACCATGAAGTTGAATGAGTGCAAACTTAGGCGTCTCATTTTTATACTTAATAACTTCTGTTTTTATACCGTTGACATTTAGAACGCTTTTTTCAATTTTTTTCCCGAATGAGTAATCCTTAGACAACTGATTCGTAAAGATAAATTTAAATTTAAAATTATATCTTTCTCTAGCCGCTTTAAATCTGAATGCAAATTTAACTAAACCAACGCCAAATTTATCTGATAATTTCTGTTTATGATGTATAATTCTCGCCATTAATCCACCTCTTATACTTAAATTATATCATAGTCTAACATTAAACCTTTTAAAGTTCTACTATCTTTTTAGAAAAAACAAGAAATTTGTTTAAATAAACAGATAATTGCATTATAATGAATTATACAAATAAAATGAAGGAGATAAACGTATGGATATTATTGAAAGATTTTTAAATTATGTGAGTTTTGATACGCAATCAAGTGAGGAATCAAATACTTACCCTTCAACTTTGAAGCAGTTAGACTTATTAAAGTTTCTTCTAAAAGAACTAAATGACTTGGGTGTAGAAGCCAGTATAGATGAATACGGATATGTGATTGGAAGAATACCAAGTAATTTAAATAAAAAAGCCAAAACAGTAGCGTTAATTGCTCATGTAGACACTTCTCCAGATGCTAGTGGTAAAGATATAAAGCCACAAATAATCAAAGATTACAACGGCAAAACAATAATTCTTAACTGTGAAAGAAACATCGAGATCAGTCCAGAAAAATTCCCAAATTTGAAAGATAAAATTGGTGATGATTTAATTGTCACTGATGGAACAACCCTTTTGGGTGCTGATGATAAATTAGGTGTTGCAGAGATAATGGATTTTGTTGAATTCACTTATAACAATCCTGATTATAAACACGGAGAAATAGTAATTGTATTTACACCTGATGAAGAAGTTGGAGATGGAACCAAATTTTTCGATGTAAAAAAAGTAAATGCGGAATTAGCATATACACTGGATGGTTCTAAGGTCGGAGAAATCGCTTTTGAAAATTTCAATGCAGCTACTGCTAAAATTACAATAAATGGTAAATCTGTTCATCCTGGTTCGGCTAAAAATAAAATGACAAATGCTATTGAAGTTGCATTTGAATTTAACAATCTATTACCTAAGTATATGAGACCAGAAATCACAGAGAATTATGAAGGATTTAATCATTTGATGCATATTGAAGGTTCTGTAGAAAAATGTTTTATGACTTTTATAATAAGGAATCATGATAAAGATATTTTCGCAACACAAAAAGATGATTTTAATTCAATCACCACTTTTTTAAATAAAAAATACGGTAATAATACCATTGAATTAAAGATTGAAGACTCATACTATAACATGAGAGAGATACTTCAAGAAAAAAAAGAAATTGTTGATGTAGCAATAAAAGCAATAAAGAATAATGGTATCGAACCAATAATTGAACCAATCAGAGGTGGTACTGATGGAGCGAGATTGACATTTATGGGGTTACCATGTCCAAACCTAGGTACTGGTGGTTACAATTTCCATGGTCCATATGAGTATGTATCAATTAAAGAAGTCAAAATCGCAAGAAATATTATTAAAGATTTAATAACTGAGATAATAAGTTTATAGTGTGAAATAATGATGAATAAGTTTAAAAGCATAAGACAAGCCGTGTATGCTAAAAATGGAGTTGTGGCAACATCACAACCTTTAGCTGCACAGGTTGGTCTGGATATTCTTAAAAAAGGTGGAAATGCAATTGACGCTGCGGTAGCTACTGCAGCCTGTTTAACTGTAGTTGAGCCTTGTAGTAACGGCATAGGAAGTGATGCCTTTGCAATTGTTTACTTCAAAGATAAAATTTATGGATTAAATGCTTCAGGCCCTAGTTCAAGAAACATTTCTATAGAAAAATTGAAAAATTTAAACATAACTAAAATGCCTAAATATGGGTTAATACCCATTACAGTTCCTGGTGCTCCTAAGGCTTGGTCATCTTTAATTAGCAAATTTGGAAATTTGACACTAGAAGCAGTTTTAGCTCCAGCAATTGAGATAGCTCGTAATGGTTTCATTGTCAACGATTATTTAGGTGAAAGATTAAAGAATTCAATAAAAAATTATGAAAATTATAATAAGGGGCCTGAGTACGAAACATTTTTTAAAATTTTTAAAAACGGCCAAAACTATTATAAAACAGGTGATCTGTTTAAAAGTGAATTGATAGCTGAAACCTTAGAAGAGATTGCAAAAACTAATAGTGATAGTTTTTATCAAGGAGCACTAGCTGATAAAATAGTAAACTTTATGAATAAAAATGGTGGATATATTGATAAAGAAGATTTAAGAAGTTTTGAACCCGAATATGTTACGCCTATTTCTATCAACTACCATGGCTATGACATATTAGAGTTACCTCCTAATGGACAGGGTATTACTACACTAATGGCCTTAAATATCATGAAGACTTTAAACAACCAAGACAAGCTAACATTAAAGCATCAACAAATTGAAGCTTTAAAGATTGCTTTTTCAGACACATTAAACTATGTAAGTGATCCAAAGTTTATGAAGATGAATCCAAATTATTTAATCAGTTCTGACTATGCTAAAAATAGAAGTCAACAGATTACTGATATCGCCCAAAACTATAACCCAATCGACTATAAGAATGGTGGAACAGTATACTTAGCCACCGCTGATAAAGATGGTAACATGGTTAGTTTTATTCAAAGTAATTATATGGGCTTTGGTAGTGGCGTTGTTATCGATGGTACAGGAATTTCAATGCAAAACCGGGGTCATACATTTTCATTAGATAAAAATCATGAAAATGCATTAATGCCAAATAAACGAACATATCATACTATCATTCCTGGTTTTATCATGAAGGGCAATCTTCCTATTGGTCCCTTTGGAGTTATGGGTGGATTTATGCAACCTCAAGGTCATCTGCAAGTACTCATGAATTTAATCGATTTAGAAATGGATCCACAAGCAGCATTAGATGCTCCAAGATTTAGATGGGATAAAGGCTTAGAAGTTGCTTTTGAAAACAGTTTTCCTAAAGACCTAATTAAAGATTTAAAAGATCGCGGTCACAAAACCTTTGTTGACAAGAATCCTAGTAGTTTTGGCCATGGACAGATAATTTTAAAAAATCATAATTATTATTTATGTGGCACTGAAACAAGGTGTCCGGGACATATAGCTTTTTATTAAAAAATGTTGGGTTTTCTACCCAACATTTTATTTTTTCTGACTATGAATTTTATATAATTCTTCTACAGCAAAGTGAAATTTTGTTACTGAATAATTTTTATCAGTGGGGAATAAATAGTATGTATCATTTATCTGCGAAAAGCTAATCGCATCTCCTTTACCAAAATAATCATATTCAAGATGGACACTATAGTTAGACAAAACTGGTTTATGAATTTCAAAGTTTTCATCTTGAAACACACCTTTTAATGTGAATCCATTGTGATTATGTGATAGTTTTGCTTTTCCAAGCCGATAGTATCCACTGCTGTTTGGCAACGCATCTACATCTACCTCGATTTGAACATCATATTTTCCTGCTTCAATCTCTTTTCTAACTTCTTCTCTTTGCCACTCAAACCAATCAGGAATTGAAGAAAATTTTGTATCATTATTAGTTTCTTCTAATTGATTGTACTGATTAACATCATAAACATGAGAACATTTCACGCATTTTAATTGATTGCCTTCACCGACCATTGAAAAGTCAGTTAAGCAGTGGGGGCATTTGTATAAAACTTTATGAAGATTTTTTGCGCGCTCTTTTCCTTTTATTCCAATCTGATTTTTTAGTTGATATTCATAATCATTGTAATAAAAAGCATCTTTTATCCTCTTATTGATTTCATCTAACGATAATGAGTTAAGTTCTTCTTTTGTTAAAATATTTGTCATAACCGATTTCACTTTTACTTTTCGCTTACTTAAGTTCCAGACGGGCTGATGTAAGTGATGTCCGTGAGAAATCAAAGTAACTACCGGATACTTAAACTTCTTTAAGAGTTTCCCTAAACTGTCCGGGATTATTGCAGTAGTACCAATCAAAGAATATCTGGCTTCTGGATA
>JBAYQC010000078.1:0-6909 GCA_041677365.1 Candidatus Izemoplasmatales bacterium
GTGCGGGATTTGACAATTTTGATTTTGGAGATATTTTTAGTGCCTTCTTTGGCGGTGGTGGAGGACAAAGAAGTTCATCAAGAGCTTCTAACCGCCCAAGAAAAGGCTCCGATATTCAAAGAAGAATGTCTATTTCATTTGAAGAATCAATTTTTGGAAAAACTGAAAAAGTTAAAATCCCCGTATATGATGAGTGTCATGTTTGTCACGGCTTAGGAGCTGAAAGCAAAAAAGATATTAAGGTATGTTCTCAATGTGGTGGATCCGGTACAGTTGTTATGGAACAACAAACATTTTTCGGTAGAACTCAAACTCGAGCAACCTGTCCTACTTGTCATGGTACTGGTAAAGAAATTACCAAGAAATGTAATAACTGCAATGGTGAAGGTGTTGAAAGAATTAATAAGGAAGTCGAAATTAGAGTTCCAAAAGGCATTGAAACTGGACAACAGATTCGTTTAGAAGGATTTGGTAACAAAGGTGCACATGGCGGACCTAACGGCGATTTATACATTGTTTTTGAAGTTAAACCATCGGAAAAATTCATTCGTGAAGGCGATGATATAATTGTCAATGTACCAATAACCTTTGCCCAAGCTGCATTAGGAGCTGAAATAAAAGTTGATACGGTTTACGGAGCAGTAATGTTTAAAATCCCAGCAGGTACTCAATCTGAAGCGAAGTTTAGATTAAAAGGTAAAGGTGCACCTAATGTCAGAACTAAGCAATTAGGTGATCAACACGTAATTGTAACGGTAATGACTCCACAAAAATTAAGCAATGAACAGAGAAAAATCTTTGAAAACTTACTTAAGATTGAAGATAAAGTTGATTCACCAAAAAATTGGTGGGAACGTTTTAAATCTAATATAAATCGTACATAAATTGTAAAATAATTCATTTAAAAGGCAGAAAAATTTCCTGCCTTTTTTCTTTTTTTTAAAAAAAATAAAAAATTTTGTCTTTTCTATTTACAAACTTATATGTTATGAGTTATAATATAAACATGTTATATATAAACATGATATCAATAAAATGATTATGTATAAAAAGACAATATATAACGAGATTATATAAAGGGGGTGTGATAATGACTAACTCTGGCGAATACGTAAGAGGATTTACTGATTATATAATCTTATCAATTCTTTCGAAATTTGATAGTTACGGTTATGAAATGTCTCGGATTATTGAGTCTGTAAGCGAAAATAATATTCAATTAACTGAAGCTACTTTATATATAGCTTTAAAGCGATTGTTAAAAGATGGTAAAATTAGTTCCTATAGTGGAAAGAACAAAAAGGGTATGAGTAGACGTTATTATCAAATCACTCCTGAAGGGAAGAAGTCTTTAAGAACATTCCGTAAAGATTGGATTTGGATTGAAAATACACTTTCTGCCTTAGTAGGTGGAAATTTTGATTATTATCGAGAAAGTTAGGATGTGAGATGATGAATATATTTGAAATTGTTCCAAGGCAATTCTTCAGTGTTTTATCAAGTAAAAATCAAGAAATATATGTCTCTTGTATTTTAGAAATTTTTAAAGTATATGAACAAGGATCAATTCTTGGAGTTGATAAGAATATTGCTAAACAAGCCATAGTTGATTACTTGGATATTAATCCACTGCTTGAAGAACTTGATGAGGAAAATGAGACTGAAATGACAAATCGTGATCGAGCTAATCAAATTCTAAGACGTTTGGAAGAATGTGAATGGATTGACATAGATGTAAATAACGATTATGAAGAGATTCTTAACTTCCGCGATTATGCAATTACTATAATTGAAGCGCTAAAAGAAATTGGTGCAGATAGTTATTACGGAGAAGACACAGAAATCAATGAGTTTAGAGGCTATATTTTTACAGTTTACTCATTGCTAAGTAATGATCAGGGTGAGTATGGATTAACAATTGATCAAGTTTATAAGAATACTGTTGCTTTTATTAGAGAAATTAGAAAACTTGATTCGAGATTAAAATACTATATCAAAAGCATTGTTGATAATTCAGAAATAAAAGACCTAATTAATCTTTTAGTTAATTACAAAGTTGAACTTGTCGATCAAGCTTATCGTAGATTAAAAACTAGTGATAATATCAATAAATATCGAAATGAAATTGTGAAACGACTTGAAGAATATCAACAAAATCCTTTGATAATGGAAATGGTTTCCAAGGAGTTTTTGATTAAAAATCATAATGACCATGATGTAGCTTTGATGCAAGCTAACAAAAAAATTGATGATATTATTGATATTTATAACTCGATTTCTTATATTATCGATGAAATTGACAATAAAAATAAAATTTATGTCAATACGACAATTGCCAAGATTAAATTTTTATTATCAGATGATGAGAATGTCATTACGAAACTAACGAGAATTCTTAAATTTACCGCAGATGGAATTAAATCAAGAAAAACGTCAAAAGTACTAAGTGAAATTGAACCGCTTTTTAACATTAATTCCTATACCCAAGTGTCGCAAAAATCAATCTATACACCAAGGGGTATATACAAACATGCTGAAGCACAGTATCTAGTAGAAAACGCAGAAGAAATGGATAGAAAGCTTCAAGATGAGTTCTATAATGAGTTTGAAACAAATTATTCAGAAGATGTAATCATGAAATATTTACGTAATTACTTTAAAAAGAACAAAACAATTAAAGCATCAGAGATTCTACGCGATGACATGAGTGATGAAGCTATTGTAAGGTTGCTTTATATATTGGTTTATGCCGGTGAAGAGCTCAATTACTCAATTAATCAGTTAGAAGAAAAAATAAATATTGAACGTTTTGATATGATAGATTTTGAAATAGTAAGGGGGTATCAATAATAATGATATTAGAAAAATACGAAGAATTTAATCAAGGACAAAAACAATTGTTTGCAAAAACATGCTTAAGATTATTACAAAATAGTTTTATTGCTCGCGATAAAGATGATAACAAAGAAATGTATTATTTCTTGTTAAGCTTTAAGAGTTATTTTGATGAGTATTTTGATGTGATGAACTTTGAAATTGTTTTAGACAGAGAAGTGGGTGCGGTTCAATTGATAAACCGCGATGGTTCAAATCTTTTAAGGCTTAATAAAGAAGAAACCCTGGTACTCCTAATCTTAAGAATATTGTATCATCAACATTTAATGCGAACCTCAATTAATGACAATGTCGTAATCAAAGTAGATGAAATCCATCAGTATTATGATTCTCTAGAATTAAAAAAGAAGATTAATAAAACTGATTTAGTCAAAATTCTTAGAACCTATCGCAGGTTAAATTTACTTGAATCTCTAGGTGATATAACTAAAGCCAATACCAGAATAGTTGTTTATCCCACTGTCCTATTAGCGATAAACACACAAGCGATTAATGATGTTTACAACATTATTGGAAATATTGAAGATCGAAATGAAGGTGATCTAAATGAAGAAACTTACGAAAGTTAGATTGATAAATTGGCATTATTTTGCTAATGAGACAATTTACATAAAAAACAATACATTGATAACCGGACAAAACGCCACTGGAAAATCTACAATCGTTGACGCTATTGCCTTTGTTTTGACAGCGGGCGATCAAATTTTCAATATCGCAGCTAATGAAAAAAGTAAACGTGATTTAAGAGGATACGTTAAGTGTAAACTCGGTACTGACAATCAAGAGTATTTAAGAGAAAATGACTCAACAGGACATATAGCCTTAGAATTTTATGATGAAACTAAAGAAAAATATTTTACTATTGGTACAGTTATTGATGTCTTTGGTGAAGTTTTAAGTCCCAAGGTAATATTTTACGAATACGCTGAGGCTATGACTGAATCTTTATTTATCGATGATGAAGGTCTAATTTTAACAACAGTAAATTTCAAAAAAACCAAACAAGCTAAAAGAGTTTTTTTAACTAGAAGAGAAGCGAAACTAGCATTTAGGTCTCTGTTTGGCTCAGTAAATGAAAATTACTTTTCGCTCCTACCTAAAGCTTTAGCTTTTAAACCCATACCCGATGTTAAAGACTTTATTTATCGATATCTTTTAGAAGAGAAAGAGTTAGATGTTGAACCGATTAAAGAATCAATTCATGCTTACCGAGATTTAGAAGCTACTTTAAAAATTATTAAAACGAAAATTCACGATTTAGATGAAATCAAACATGTTTATGAAGAAATTAAAAATAATCAAGGTCAAAAAGAATTTTATGAATATTTCTTGAAACTGTTAGAAGTAGAAACATTAAAGTCTAAAACTGAAAATGTTAATAAAAAACTTGAAAAAATTTCTATTGCCAAGGAACAAAACCAACAATTAATTGATGATATTAAAAACCAACTTGATATTCTTGATGAAAGATCAAAAGAAATTTACTCAATGTTATCAAATAACGAAACTTTTAAAGCAACGGAAATATTTGATAAAGAAATAACTGAGTTAAATAAAAAAATTGATCATCAAGTAGAACTTCGTAACTTAGCAAAATCAAGAGTTAAGAAGATGAAGCAGATCATTAATGAGCTTAAGACGGAATATGATGATAAAGTTTACAGTGATTTGGTTAAGATTGATTTAGATAATATAAACGACGAGAACTACGAAGATCAAAAACTAAAACTTATTACTATTAATAAGTCTTTGAAACAAAAAGAAGATGAAAATAAAGTAAAGCTTGGTAAGCAGCAACATATTCTAGAGGATGTCGTAAGAGAAATTAACGAAGTATACTTAACTCTTAAAGACTTGGATAATAATCAATTAAGATATAATCCAATGATTAAAAGACTACAAGCTAAGATTGAAGAAGGAGTGTTGAAGCGTTACGGGAAAGAAATAAAAGTGCATATTCTCTGTGAACTATTAGAAATAACTGACAGTGAATGGGCAGATACAATTGAAGATTACTTAGGTCAACAAAGATTCAATTTAATAGTTGAACCAAGATACTTTGACGAAGCACTGATGATTTATAATCAAGTAAAACAAAGCATGGATATTTATGGAATCGGATTAGTTAACACTAAAAAAATCCAACATTTCACCGATTGTAGGGATAATTCTCTAGCATCAATAATCACTTCTGATAATATTGATGCCGTTCATTATATCAACATGACATGTGGTAACTTAATTATGGTAGATGAAGTTACCGATTTAGAAAAATATCCTCAAGCAATAACAAAAAGCGGAATGGTATATCGCTCTTATACGGTCAGAAGTCTATATAATAAAACTGAAAAACCATTTATTGGTAAGAAAGCCAGAGAATCCCAACTAGAAAATTGGCGAATCAAAGCAAAAGAATTAAAAGAAAAACATCAAATTGTTTCAAATAGAATTCAGTTAATAAATGAAGAAAATCAAGCGCTTTACAGTTTGAATCTTGAAAGCTTTATCAACACTTTGAAGAACTACTATTCCTTAGATAGTTTAAAAGCCAAGAGAATCAACCTTGTGGAAAAAAAGAAAAATATACCACAAGAAAGTTTAGAAGAATTAAGAACTGAATATGAAGATGTAAAAGAAGAAATCAATGCCTATACCATCAATCGACAAAAGGCTGATCAAAAACAAGGACGTTTAGAAAGTGATGAACTTAAATCTCACGAAGAATTGCTTGAAATCGAAAATTCGATAGAATCAATCAATAAGACATTGTCAGCAAAAGATAATGTTGTGATTAAAAAAGAAGCTAAAGAATTATATGATTTAGAGATGAAAAAGATTGGTAATATCAATAATATTTTCGCTATTTATCAAGAGAAAATACAATCTGAATTAAACAATATCATCAACTTAGAAGATTCTTTAAAGTCTAAACAGATTCACTATACATCAAAATATAATTTAAGTTATATGTACGGTGTAGAACATATTGATGAATATTTAGATGAGTTAAACAAATTGGTTAAGTCAGAACTTGTTAAATATGAAACTAAAGTTAGAGAAGCCAGAGAAACAGCAGAAAGACTCTTTAAAGAAGATTTCATTGCTAAACTCAGAGATTACATTATATCGGCACAAGATGAAATTCAAAAGATTAATTCTACATTAAAATCAATTCATTTTGGTGATGATACATATGAATTTATCTTTCCTAAAAGCAAAGAATATGGTGATTATTATGATATGGTACTTAGTGATGAATCGCTAAAAACTGGGGAAGAAATCTTTAATTATGATTTTGAAAAGAAATATCAAAGACAGCTTGAAGAACTATTTGTAAATCTAGCGTCAGAAGATCTTAATTCTCAAGGGTCAGTCAATAAATTTACTGATTATAGAACGTATATGGATTATGATATCGCCATCAGCAACACTGCTGGTGAAAGATATTTATATTCAAAAGTCTTTAAAGAAAAATCAGGTGGAGAAACCCAAGTTCCATTCTATGTAGCTACACTAGCATCTTTTGTGAGAGTTTTTGAACAAGCACAAAGAGGCGTTAGTCATGATTCTATCGGGTTGATTTTATTTGATGAAGTATTTGATAAGATGGACACTTCAAGAATCAAAGCAATGATGAAATTCATCAAACAATTACCTGTTCAAATTTTACTTGCTACACCACCTCAAAAAATGGACGTTCTATCGAGATACACGGATACAACAATCGTAACTTTGCGAGATGGTAAAAGCGCTAGAGCTTATGAAGTTGTTAAAACAGATATTTAAAAAACCGAAGAAATTCGGTTTTTTTCTGCAAAAAAAAGGTTGTAATAAGAACGGTTTCTTGTTAAACTTTTTTAGAGAGAGAATAAAAAAAGCCAACTATTAAAGAAAAGATAATTTCATAGATAATAGTTGAGAACATATTAAGGCATATCAAAAAAATGTTCAAAGTAAAGAACATTTAATTGATCTTTGATAATTAAATAAGGTTAATGAGAAATAGAATATACA
>JBAYQC010000079.1:0-6812 GCA_041677365.1 Candidatus Izemoplasmatales bacterium
AGAATTTCTTCATCAGAGTCTGATTCTTCGGTATATTTAACCAACTCAGAATACCATCTAAGTTTAGAAGAAACAATATCTTCAATATTCTTTTTACTGCTAAGACCTTTTCCTTCTTTATATGCCCAATGAGCAGCTACCCCTTTTTCAGCAATTTCATCCATTTCTTTAGTTCTTATTTGGATTTCGAAGATTTTTCCTCGATTTACAACTGTGGTATGTAGAGATTGGTACATATTCGGTTTGGGCATGGCAATATAATCTTTAAATCGACCGGGAACGGGGATAAATCGTGAGTGAACAATACCGATAGCTTTATAACAGTCGCTTATTGAGTTTACGATAATCCGTAATGCTAAAAGGTCATGAATCTCTTCAAAATCAATCTTTTTAATCTTCATTTTATTATACACTGAATGAATATTCTTAATTCGACCTTTGATATCAAAATCAAAATTTTCAGCAGAAAGAATTTGCGATAGTGATTTTTCCATATCAAGTACGTCTTTTTCCCGATCGGATTTCTTTTCTCGTAATAGATTAGAAATATTTTTATATTCGAAGGGGTAAAGATATTTAAATGATAAATCTTCTAATTCAGCCTTCAAGCGATACATACCTAATCGGTGAGCGATTGGTGCGAAAACATCTAGAGTTTCACGACTGATTCTCGTCCTTCTTTCATCATCTAAAAATGATAGTGTCCGCATATTGTTGAGTCTGTCTGCGAGTTTTACGAAGATAACTCGAATGTCTCTAGCCATTGCTAAAACCATTTTTTGATGATTTTTAACCTGCTGTGCAGCTTTAGATATTTGATATTTAAGTTGATCTAACTTTGTTAGGCCTTCAACGATATCTGCGACTTCTTCACCAAATGCTTCTTTAATTTCATCATAGGTTGTGTCAGTATCTTCTAAGATATCATGTAATAATCCAGCTGCAATCGTATTTGGGTCAATTTGATATTCGGCTAAAGTAATTGCAACATCACGCGGATGAACAATATAGGCTTGGCCTGATTTACGGTATTGTCCCTGGTGTTTTGCTTCAGCATAGTCAAAAGCGCGTCTGATAAAATCTAGATGCTTCTTTTGGGAAATATATTTAGTTAACCCTTGATTTAATGGTGCAAAATAATCTTTCTCTTTTTGGCTCAAACTCTTTTATCTCCTTAGTATTGAATTAAGACTTTAATTGGATAGCCTTTTAGCTTATCTCTCCCTTTCAAATCTACTAACTCAATCATAAAACCTAATCCAACTACTTCAGCTCCAGTTTCTTCAATTAACTTAATTGTCGCCTCCATAGTTCCCCCAGTAGCTAATAAATCATCGATAATAACAACTTTATCGCCTTTTTTTACTGCATCCTTATGCATGCATAAAGTGTTTTTTCCATATTCTAATTCATAATCATATCTGATAACTTCACGAGGTAGTTTTCCGGGTTTTCTTACCGGTATAAATCCAGCATTTAATGCATATGCGACAGGAGCGCCGATAATAAAGCCTCTTGCATCTGGTCCAACTACTTTATTAGCCTTGAACTCTCTAGCAAAATTTGCTAAATCATCAACTGCGCTGGCAAAAGCCACTCCATCACCTATTAAGGGGGTGATATCCTTAAATTGAATTCCCTCGATCGGAAAATCAGGTACATTCGTAATATAATCAGTGTATTTCATTGTATTCCTCCATTTTGTTATTGAGATAATTTTTTATATCTTGTAAATCCTTTTGATAGATAAAATTAATATCTTTTTGTTTTTCTAATAATTCAAGGTATGTTTTAGAGTTTATCAGTTCAAGTTTTTCTTTAGAACCTTTAATCTGATAAGTTTCCTTTTCTTTTGTTAATAAGTCAAGTTCAAAGAATATTTCGATAGCTTTTTCTATAACTAGTTCCATCCTTTTAAGTTGTGTTAGCTCTACTTTTGTGAAAGAATGGAGTTTCTCTAAACTACGATAAATTTTGCCTAGTTCAACTCGATCTATAAGTTCATTTAAGTTGTATTTCTTTGTTTTCGGTAAAAGACATACAGTTTTTCTAGTTTTAATTTCAACTGGATAATCTGAATTTTCAATAATAACTACGTCATTTAGTAAATACACATTCTCAAAAAGATAATCTAAACCCTTGGTGTTTTTACGAAAATCATAAACTTGAAAGTGAGAACATTTGATGTCTTTTATAAAAATTTGTAGAGAATCACGGTTTCTAAAACTATTGATGTTGATTCCGCCACAAACATCAATTACGTCTTCAATGTTAAGATTATAATAAAACTCTGGGTTATTGAAGTCAATAGCATCAAAGAAATATCCATCTATTTCTAAAGTAAGTTTCGTATGTTTGTCCTTTAGCAACTGCTTATTAGTAACACGCATTTTTTTTGCAACATAGGTGGCAGTGAAAAAGGATTTGTCTTGAATATTCTTAATAGTTTTTATTTTTATATCAGGAAGATATACTTCCATATCAACTTTAAGAACTGGCTCTTTTTCTTTTAATACATTTTTATTAATGCTCTTTCTAAACGCATCGATGTTTTCTGGTTTAAGTTGTAAACCACAAGCTTGAGAATGACCACCGTATCGTTCTAAATATTCGGCATTATTTTGAAGCATCTCAAGAATATTTTGATTGCCAAAAGCTCTTGCTGAGCCTTTTGCAATATCATCTTCATCAATTGTTATTACAATAGTAGATTTTTGATATTTTTCAACAAGTCTCTGAGCACAAATTCCAATAACTCCTTCGTGCAAATTTTTAGAAGCTACAACAATTACAGAATCTTTGGGATCAACTAATTCATCAGAAATTAAAAAAGCATCTTCAGTTAATTTCTTCCTTAGATTATGATTTTTTTCAATTTCAAGAATTAGTTCATTGGCTTTTCTTATATCATCGGTTATTAAAAGTTCAATCGCTTTTTTTGCTTTATTAAGTCGGCCACTACTATTGATTTTAGGGGCAATTTTAAAGGCAATTGCAGTTACGTTAACTAAATCAAGACTACTGAAATCGATCAGCTTTCTAAGGCCGATATTTTTCGTGCTTTTAATGTTTTCAATACCAAGATTAACGATAGCTTGATTTTCATCCTCCAAAGGCATTAAATCAGCAATCGTACCGAGCATTGCCAGTTCAATTAAATCATCTAAATCATTTCCCAATAAAGCTACAGATAATTTATATGCAACCATCACTCCGGCGATTTCTTGAAATGGATAATTTGGACTAAGTTTCGGATGAATAAGGGCATAAGCTTCTGGAACTTCTTCTTTAGGCTCATGATGGTCAGTAATAATCGTATCGACTCCATTTTCATTTAAACGTAAGATTTCATCTATACAGGTAATACCATTGTCTACAGTTATAACAAGAGTGTATCCGTTATTGATAATATCATCGACAGCTCGCATATTTAATCCATAGCCTTCATTAAAACGATCTGGAACATCAAAACCAACAATCGCACCCTTCGATGTCAAAGACCGATATAATAACGCAACTGAGCTGATTCCATCACAGTCGTAATCACCAAAAATCATAATTTTTTCGTGATTAGCTATTGCCAGATTTATCCTTTCAACACCTTTTCTCATATCGTTCAATAAAAAGGGATCATGCAATTTTTCTTTTCCCATAGAGAAAAATGACTCATAATCACTTATATGTCTGTTTTTCAATAAAGTTTTAAAGATTTCTTCATCTTTAACAACTCTATCTGTTTCAATTTCCCAACGATACTTACCTTTTATCAAAATTAAATAACTCCAATCAAATTAAAATTTCAAAGAAATATCCAGAGCAGGATAAGAGTGAGTTATTAGGCCTACACTAATATAATCTACTCCTGTTTTTGCAACTTCTTTAAGTCTTTCAATGTTCATATTTCCACTAGCTTCGAGCTGTTTTTTTCCTTTGTTTAAGTTTACGCATTCCCTCATTAAATCATTACTCATATTGTCTAGCATAATGATATCACAATCACTATTTAACGCTTCTTTAAATTGGTCAATACTTTCAACTTCTACTTCAATCTTAATTTGTTTTCCAACCTTAGCTCGAACTTTAGATACCGCATTTTCAATTGACTTTGCGGCTTTTAAATGATTATCTTTTAGCATAACCATATCTGATAGATTCAAACGGTGATTCATTCCACCACCATCAATTACTGCTTTTTTTTCAAAAGCTCTTAAAAGCGGTGTGGTTTTTCTAGTATCAAGAATTTTAGTGGGATAATCGCTAATCTCATCAACAAATTTTCTAGTTAAACTAGCAACTCCAGACATCCTTTGTAAGAAGTTTAAACCAACGCGTTCAGCTGCTAATATTGATTTAGTTAAGCCTTTTACTTCAGCAATAACATCGCCTTTTTTAACATTTTCTCCATCATGGATATTTATTGTAAAAACCGTATTTTTATCCACTTGATTAAACACTTCTTTACATACTTCTATTCCAGAAATCACTCCTGATTCCTTAGCTATAAATTTGCCTGTAGACATTTCATCTGTAAACAGGTGAACTGAAGAAATATCTTCAGTTGGAATGTCTTCTCGTAAAGCCATTTGGATTATTTTTTTCATTTCTTTATTCATAGTCATCACCTAAATCCATTCTAAATTGTCCTTCAAATTTTATTTTATCAGTTTTTTTAGCTATTTTTACCCACTTAGCACCTCTACCAGTCCCAACAGAACGAATGATATTGTCATCTTGAAGACGTTTTAAGGTCCGATTAATGGTTGAGTCAGAGACTGAAGGGTGATGTTTCCTAATGTCAGCTTTTGAAAACACTTCAGGTAGTTTATATATAGTGTTTTCAACATAATCAGTCTTGTTGATACTCAAATTTTGATCATACTCATAGTCACGTGAGAACTCATTTAAATCAACATACATACTGTTGAATATGTTGATGAAAAATCGCATTAAAGGCATCAAGTCAGGAATGTCTTGCTGACTTTGGATTTTTATCAGATTAATGATTTCCAAATATTCATCTTTATAGACTAAAAGTTTTTGAAAAAAAGAAATATAATCAGCGGCAGAACAGTCATTTTCAACCATTAGTGTATAGAAAATCAACAATGCCAAAGAATCATTATATTCATTTTGATAGACATTAAGGTTCATAAAATCAACGAAGAAGTTTACATAGAGAAATATTGGTTCGATTTCGTGCTTTTTCTGTACCTTCACAAACTTATCCAAATATAACTCTAGTTCTTCTCTTACCGAGATGTTTTCCATCGTCAAAAAACCTTTTTTCTTACCGACTTTGCGATATTTCAATTGGTTTGATGAAAGTACATCAGCAAATAAAAGATGAGTTAAATCCTGAATCTCACCTAGATATAAATCAAAGGGTTCACTCTTTTCAAGATGAATTTTCTCAAAAACCTTTACTAGATTCAAGTAAAGTTTTTCAGACTTGTTATTGGGCGTTGAAGATTCTAGTAATAATGTTCGATATCGATTTTCTCTAATCGTAAAATCTTTAAAACAAAGTTTAAAAAAACTTTCTGCATTTTGCTGAACTATTTTTTGTTTAATATGCGCTAAATCTTGTTTGAATAAGTTTCGATAAAAATAGTTTTTTCCCATCTCATTGTAAAGATGAGATGTTTTTAAAAATATCTCATGTGTTACAAGATTAACTTTTATTCGTTCTAAACAAGACATTTAATCACCTAGTTTAATATTTCAATTATTTTTTGGATAAAACTCGTTTCCCAGTTCAAATTGTCAACGTAAAAATCTTCCTCAGTTAGTGAGTCAATTTCGGTAGTTAAGTTTGAATCAAAACTTGAGCTGTACCAATAGGAATTATCAAAACTAACTTCTTCATAGTTTAAGCCTTTATAGACGTTAACATTTTCTAATCCTTCCGTTTCAGATACTATTGTACCACTAGCAACGATATCAGTTATTTCACTATGCCAATCTTCACCGATTAAAAGACTTGCATTTATGTTTTTTGCAGAAATGTTCATTTCACTATTGCTGAAGTTATCATTTAAAATTCCATAACTATTATAACCGATTAATCCCCCAGAAACTACATCTAGGTTTTCAGAATCTATAGTAAAAGTACTTTTTACAATGTTTTCGGTAATTACGAATTCTGCTTTGTTTCTATCAACGTGATATCCACTTCTAATTCCTTGATAGTTACTTCCAATTACTCCGCCTAAATAGATTAATCCGCTACTATCATTACTGGTTGAAGCAACTAAATCAACTGAGTTATTAGTGACTTTATAGTTAAAATTACTACCAATTATTCCGCCTATATAAGCTGATTGCAAGGATTTAACAATGATTTCGCCAGACACTTCAACATCACTGATTGTTTTTGGTAAGAATCCGGCAACATCATTGATATCAGAGATTTGACAATCGCTTAATCCGGCCAAAAGTCCAAGATGCGAATTACCTTGCGAGTTGGTAATGTCGATCATAGCTTCAACATATATATTTTCTACTTCGCCAGAAACAACTCCCGCCAAAGCTCCTGCATATGTTAGAAAATCAGTCTCATAACTAATATCTACATTAGTCAAAGATAAGTCCTTGATATCACCACTAACCTTAGCGAAAAGACCATTTAAACCGGTGTTTTTATCCGTGATTGTTAGATTTGATATTGTCTTATCATTTCCATCGAATATTCCTAAAAAAGGATTGGTAAAACTACCTATGGGTTCCCATTCAATATCAGTTAAATCTAAATCATTCATTAAAATGTATGATTTGTTCATCTCTAAATTCTTTAGTTCATCGATTGTTGTGAT
>JBAYQC010000080.1:0-6650 GCA_041677365.1 Candidatus Izemoplasmatales bacterium
CAAAATCACAATGATTCGGTTTATAAAGATATATTTTTAAGTCATATCTATAACCCTAAACATGAAATTAGGAAACATGTCAATCTTACAATTGAATTCCAACATGAAATCACCTTGACAGAAACCTATGACTTTATCGTAAATGACCGTGATGTCTACTGTTTACTACCGGTCGCAGCAAATGATTTTTTAAAACTTAAATATCGTGATGGTAAACACACATATCAAATATTCACTAAAAGTAACAGTGTATACAGATTAAGGAAAAACCCATCACAAAATAAGAGTTTTAATGATAAGTTAGCTAAACTAAAATCGCCGTTTGAGGATGAAGGGAAAATTGTTTTTCTTTATGCTCTAAAGTACTATATTCTGAATAAAGTATATCCTGAGAAGAACTATCGTTTGCATTTTGTTTTATTAAACTCTGATTATCGATATGATGGAATCGCTTATACAGAAAAATTATATCATTTATTTGATTTTTCAAATATTGAATCAATTAATGAAATGGTTGAAATAGCGCTGTTTAGAATGATTAATCACCTTGAGTTAAATGATTTTACTCCATGCAGATTAGTAAAAAAAGCTTGCCAAAAAGGAAAGAACTCAGAATGTAAATTTGTTAACTTTTGTTATTCACATCTTCCGGAAAATACTTCTATTCTAAACTATTTTAATTCACACTATGGATTCAATGAACCAAATAATGGTTCAAAGGTACATCATGACACATATGAGTTACTTAATGAAGGTTATGCATCTATGCAAGATTTACCGATATCTTGGCTTGAAAGCAAGAATCATCTCATGCAAAGATACTGTGTGGATAATTCTAAGCTTTTCTTCCATAACCTAAAGATTGAGTCTGGTTTAAAACAATTAAAATATCCAATTTTTTATCTTGACTTTGAAGCAATTCCACGGATTATCCCAAAGTATGCCGGTGAAGGCCCATATACTCAATCGGTTTTTCAATATTCGTTACATATAGAAAATAAACCAAATGAGTTAGATTCTCTTGAGAAGAATCACTATGAGTTCATCGCTAACCCCTGGAAGGATGAGAGAAGGGAATTACTTAAACAACTAATTCACCGATTAAGACCTTACGATTCCTCAATTGTAGTTTATAACAAAACTTTTGAAAAAACTCGCCTAGAAGAACTTAAACATATCTATCCTGAGTTTAATAATGATATTGATAAAATTATCAATCGACTATTTGATTTAATGGATATTGTCAAGATGAACAAACCGCTTTACTCTCGTTTAGGCTACAAAGATGAAGACTTAGAGACTTACAATCTATATCATCCTGATTTGGGCGGATCTTATTCTTTAAAAAAAGTTATTAAATTATTTGTGCCTAATGCCTATGATGATTTAGTTATTAATGATGGGGTTAAAGCTTTTAAAGCCTACGATAAATTAACCAATATGAGTGAAACAGAAGTGAAAATAACTAAGGAAAATCTCTTGCGGTATTGTCGACAAGATACCTATTCTATGTATCAAATTATTCAAGGATTAAAAACCTTGATTGAATAAGAGCTATTAAGAATTATTTTTCTTGATAAACTTCTATCACTATGATATAATATTTTTGCGCCTAAATCTGGAATTAGTGACACTCCGACGCTTTTTGCGGACTTAGGGAAGAAATTAATAAGGAGGAAATAATTATGGCTTTAGCAAAAGACAGAATTAAAGAAATCGTTGCTGAATACCAACTTAAAGAAGGGGACACGGGTTCTCCAGAAGTACAAGTTGCGCTATTGACTGAAGAAATCAATGTTCTTAATGAACATTTGAAGATGCACAAGCACGATCATCATTCTCGCAGAGGATTGTTAATGAAAGTTGGTAAACGTAGAAGTTTACTAAACTATTTAAAATCAATCTCGCTTGAAAGATACGCTAATCTAATTAAAAAATTAGGATTAAGAAGATAAGTAATAAGCACCCGATTATTCGGGTGCTATTTCTTTGATTTTATTTAAAAAATCGATTTATTATGGTATAATGATAAATCAGAATGAGTTATTATGATTGGAATGAGGTAAATAAATGAAAAAAGTATTTAAAAAAGATTTTTACGGAACTGAACTTATTGTTGAAGTAGGACAATTAGCTAAACAAGCCACTGGTGCTTGCTTAGTCAGATATGGTGAAACAGCCGTTCTTTCAGCTTCTGTTGTGGGAAGAGAACCAACTACACAAAATTTCTTTCCATTGATGGTTATCTATCAAGAAAAGTTATATTCTGCAGGTAAGATTCCTGGAGGTTTTTTAAGAAGAGAAGGACGTCCGACTGAACACGAAACTCTAATATCTAGAGCAATCGATAGACCACTTCGTCCATTGTTTGCAGATGGATTTAGAAATGAAGTTCAAGTTATCAATACAGTATTGAGTGCTGATCCAAATAAAACCCCAGAAATGACTGCTATGTTCGGAGCTTCACTATCTTTAGGAATCGGCGGAGCGCCATTTAACGGTCCGATAGCTGGAGTCATGGTTGGATTAATCGATAATGAATTTGTTCTTAATCCAAACCCTGAACAAATGCTTGAATCTTCATTGGATTTAACAGTTGCTGGAACCAAAGATGCCATTAATATGGTGGAAGCCGGAGCTAAAGAAGTTGATGAAGATACTATTCTTGAAGCGTTGTTGTTTGCTCATGAAAAAATTAAGGAATTAGTCGCTTTTCAAGAGGAAATCATTGCTGAAGTTGGAAAAGAAAAAATCGAAGTTGAACTAATTGTTGCACCTGAAGATTTAGTAAAACGAGTTCATGAGTTAGAGGCTGGAAGAATTACTAAAGCAGTATCAATTCACGAAAAATTAGAAAGACAAAATAAAATAGAAGATATCGAAAAAGAAATTTTGGATACCTTGGAAGCAGAATACAAAGTCGCTTCTTTAGACAAAGAAGATATCAGAACTAATTTGAATTTTGCTAAAGATGTTTTAGAAGAAATCCAAGTCCTTGAAGTCAGAAGATTGATTACCGTTGATAAAATTAGACCTGATGGCAGAAAAACTGATGAGATTAGACCTTTGGAATCGGAAATAGACATCTTAGCTAGAACTCATGGATCAGCTTTGTTCACTAGAGGTCAGACTCAAGCTTTAGCTACAGTTACTTTAGGAGCTTTAAGAGAAGCACAAATCATTGACGGTGTTAGCGTTGAAGATGGAAAAAGATTCATGTTACATTACAACTTCCCACAATTTTCAGTAGGATCTACTGGAAGATATGGTTTTGTTGGTAGAAGAGAAGTCGGACATGGTGCACTTGGTGAACGGGCTTTAGCTCAAGTTTTGCCTAATGAGGAAGAATTCCCTTATGCATTGAGAATCGTTTCTGAAGTGTTAGAATCTAATGGTAGTTCCTCACAAGCTACAATCTGTGCTGGTTCATTAGCTTTAATGGCTGCTGGAGTACCGATTAAAGCTCAAGTCGCAGGTATAGCAATGGGACTTGTTAAAGAAGAAGATAAATATACAATTCTTACCGATATTCAAGGCTTAGAAGACCATTTTGGTGATATGGACTTTAAAGTTTCAGGAACAAGAAAAGGTATCTGTTCATTACAAATGGATATTAAGATTTCTGGAATCACTAAAGAAATCTTTAAAGAATCACTATCGCAAGCGAAAAAAGCCAGAATGGAAATACTTGACAATATGGATTCTGTAATTGATAAACCAAGAAAAGATTTATCAAGATACGCTCCAAAAGTGAAATTGATGCAAGTTTCTCCAGACAAGATTCGTGACATAATCGGTGCTGGTGGAAAGACAATAACTTCAATTATCGAACAATGTAATGATGTGAAAATTGACATTGAACAAGATGGTAGAATCATCTTAATGCATGAAGAAACCTATTTTATTGATAAAGCGATGAAATTAATTGAAGATATTATTCGTGAAGTAGAAGTAGGCGAAAAATATTTGGGTAAAGTTGTAAGAATTGAAAAATTTGGTGCGTTTATCGAATTATGGCCTGGACAAGACGGATTAGTTCACATTTCAAAACTTGATACTAAACATATTAAGAATGTTGAAGATGTTGTTAAGATTGGTGATATGATTGAAGTTAAGGTCATTGGTGTTGATGATAAGGGTAGAGTTGATTTATCAAGAAAAGCTATTTTAGAAGAAATGAAATAATGATATAATAATCTTGTCAGATTATTTAGCAATCGAGCATATTTTAAGATATGTTAGGAAAGTCCATGCTAGCACAGGCTGAGATGCCTGTAGTGTTTGTGCTAAACGAAAAAATAAGTTTAGGCACCTAAGTTTTTAGGTGACGGCGAAGAAAGGGATGTTAAAGGCCCGAGTATTCTTAAAGTGCCACAGTGACGAATCATATAGAATATATATGAGTGAAACGGGTAAACCCCTCAAGCTAGAAACCCAAATTTTGGTAGGGGCACGGTTAACGCGATAAATGAATCGACTTAACTGACAGCTTCGGCTGTAGATAAATGATTGCTGGCTTTGATAAAAAGTCACAGAACATGGCTTACAAATAATCTGATTTTTCTAAGCATATAATGAATATTGTATGCTTTTTTTAAAAAAGGTAGGACAAATATATGAGTGAAAATGATTTAAAGAAACGTCAATCAAGAATTCGAAATTTTTCGATTATCGCCCATATTGATCATGGAAAATCAACGCTAGCAGATCGTATTTTAGAGATGACTCATTCTGTCGAACAAAGAGATATGAAGAATCAATTTCTAGATTCGATGGATTTGGAAAGAGAAAGAGGAATCACAATCAAACTTAACTCGGTTGAGCTAAAGTATGATAGTCATGATGGAAATCAATACATCTTTCATCTTATAGATACCCCAGGTCACGTTGATTTTGCTTATGAAGTATCAAGATCTTTAGCAGCCTGTGAGGGTGCAATTTTGGTCGTTGATGCTACTCAAGGAATTGAAGCCCAAACGTTGGCTAACGTTTATTTAGCCTTGGACAATGATCTGCAAATTATTCCTGTTATTAATAAAATAGATTTAGAAAGCGCTGATGTGGAAGGTGTTAAAAAAGAATTATCTGATACTATCGGAATTGATCCTGAAGAGTGTATATTAGCATCTGCAAAAACAGGACAAGGGGTAGAAGATATTCTTGAAGCTATAGTTAAACGTATTCCCGCACCAACTGGTGATATTGATAATCAATTAGAAGCTTTAGTTTTTGATTCGTTTTATGATAGTTATCGTGGGGTTATTCCTTTGGTAAGAGTCATGAACGGGACAATAAAAATTGGTGATGAAATTTTAATGATGGCTACTAAAGCCCGTTATGAAGTAATTGATTTAGGCGTTTATTTACCTAAGGAAATTAGTCGTGATTATCTAAACACTGGCGATGTTGGTTGGATATCTGCTTCAATTAAAGATATCGGTAAAATCCATGTTGGTGATACGATAACAAATGCTTTTAATCCAGCTAGTAAACCTCTACCTGGATATCGGAAACTAACACCTATGGTTTATTCTGGTGTTTATCCAGTAGAAGCAGATGATTATCAGGATTTGAAAGATGCTTTAGAGAAGATTAAACTTAGTGATGCTTCTTTAATCTATGAACCGGAGACATCAAATGCATTAGGGTTTGGCTTCCGGGTTGGGTTTTTAGGAATGTTACATATGGAAATCTTTCAAGAACGCTTAGAACGTGAATTTAATCAAAACTTAATAACTACTGCACCATCAGTAAATTACTTAGTTTATCTTGAATCAAACGAAGTTATTGAAATCGATAATCCGGCATTAATGCCAAAGAATCAAATGATTAGAAAAATTGAAGAACCTTATGTTTATGCAACTATCATTACACCAAGTGATTATGTGGGTAATGTCATGGAACTTTGTCAATATAAACGGGGAATCTTTAAGGATATGAAATACATCACCGATGCTCGAGTAGAAATTTTCTATGAACTACCACTTTCAGAAATTGTCTATAATTTTTTCAATCGTTTAAAGTCTTCAACCAAGGGTTATGCATCTTTAGATTATGAATTAATTGGCCATAGAGAGTCTAAATTAGTTAAAATCGATATACTATTAAATTCAGAACCAGTTGATGCCTTAGCTTTTTTAGTTCATGATGATTTTGCTAGACAAAGAGGTTTAAGGATATGTCAAAAATTGAAGGATTTAATTCCTCGACAACTATTTGAAATTCCCGTACAAGCAGCTATCGGTTCGAAAGTAATTGCACGAACTAATATAAAAGCCTTGAGAAAAGATGTTCTAGCTAAATGTTATGGTGGCGATATCTCAAGAAAGAAGAAGCTCTTAGAAAAACAAAAACAAGGTAAAAAACGCATGAAAAGTGTTGGCTCTGTTGAGATCCCTCAAGAAGCATTCATGTCAGTTTTATCTTTGGATGATGATGAATAGTGCATTCATGCACTATTTTTTATTTTATTAAGCTCGATATTGTGCTAAACGCTTTTACTTTTTTATTGATTATGTTAACATAATAATGGTGATGATAATGATTAAAGGACTATATATTCATATTCCCTTTTGCGATCAAATATGTACTTATTGTGATTTCTGCAAAATGGTAGCTAACGATGAATTAAAAATTGAATATATGCGTGC
>JBAYQC010000081.1:0-6571 GCA_041677365.1 Candidatus Izemoplasmatales bacterium
AATGTAGAAAATTCACAGCGCCTATAACATTATATTAAGTTTTATTGTTTAAAAAATCAATTCAAAAGAGAAAGGATAAGTATACTCAAAACAATAAAACTATCTATTTTGAGTATACAAGAATAAAATGTTAGATATTGAGATGATTATGAGCAATCCCGAATTAGTTAAAAAAGCGCTTCTTAAAAGAGGTTTTGAGGTTGATTTTTCTGGGTTGATTGAATTAAGACAAAAACGCAGTGAGTTACTAAAGAAAATTGAAGAAGTTAGAGCGTTAAGAAATAAGCTCTCTAAAAGCATCGGTGAGTATAAACGGATGAAAAAAGATACAACTGAACTTTTTGCAGAGATTGAAAAAATAAAAGATTCAGTTGTTAGAGATGAAGAAGTTTTAAAAGAAACTGAAGAGAAGATAAAAACTTTTCTTTTAAAGATTCCTAATATACCAGATGAAGATTTAGTCGCGGGTGATAAAGAAGGTAATGTGGTTGTATCGGTTAATAAAGATCAACCTAATTTTGATTTTCCCATTAAAGATCATGTTGAATTAGCAACTTCATTAGGAATCATCGATTATGAAAGAGCAGCTAAGATTAGTGGAAAGGGCACATGGATCTATACAGGTTTAGGTGCGCGTTTAGAGTGGGCATTAATCAATTTCTTTATTGATCAACATATCAAAGATGGATATGAGTTTTTATTGGTACCACATTTATTAAACTATGAAAGTGGCCTTACTGCTGGACAATTTCCTAAATTTGAAGAGGATGTATTTTGGTTAGAAGATGAACAACCGAAAAAGTTCTTATTACCTACAGCCGAGACAGCCTTGATTAATGTTCATAGAAATGAAATTTTAAATGAAGATGAACTACCTAAGAAGTATTTTTCTTACACACCATGTTACCGAAAGGAAGCTGGAAGTTATCGCTCTGAAGAAAGAGGAATGATTCGTGGATATCAGTTTAATAAAGTTGAGATGGTACAATTTACAACTGAAGAAAATTCTGATGATGCTTTTTTAGAGTTAATGATAAAAGCAGAATCCTTAATGAAGATGTTAGGGCTTCATTATCAGGTTTCAAAATTAGCAGCTGGAGATGTGAGCTTTGCGATGGCAAGAACTTTTGATATTGAAGTTTGGTTACCAAGCATCAAAATTTACAAAGAAGTAAGCTCTGTTAGTAACTCCCGAACCTTCCAAGCAAGAAGGGGAATGATTAGGTATAGAAACAAGAATAATGAAATTGAATATTGTCACACTTTAAACGGCTCGGGATTAGCCACATCTAGACTTTTACCAGCAATTTTGGAACAGAACCAACAAGCGGATGGGTCAGTTAAAATTCCCGATGTTTTAGTACCGTATTTAGGAGGAATCACGCATTTAAAAAAGGTGAAATAAATGGAAAATGATCGTTTGAGAGTTGTGGTTGACTTAGATAATTTAGTGCATAATTACAACTTATTAAAAGAATTAAATAAAGGCGATGTAATCGCTGTGGTTAAGGCTGATGCTTATGGGCACGGTTCCATTAACTGCGCTTTACATCTAGAGAATAATGGCTGTAATTTTTTTGCGGTAACATGTCTTGCAGAAGCTGTTGAGTTAAGAAATTCAGGAGTTAAGTCGCCGATTTTAATCTTTGGAAAAACTGATGTAAAAAATGCGTCAATCTTAAACGAATTTAAATTAATCCAAACTGTGGACTCTTTAGAATATGCTAAAGCTTTAAATGAAAAAAACTACCAAATACAAATTCATCTAAATATCGATACCGCTATGTCAAGACTGGGAATTAGGTTACATAAAAATATTGATTTAGAAAACGCTGTTAATGAAGTCAAAATGATTGATAAATTAGACAATTTGCGTTTGAAAGGAATTTATACTCATTTTGCTGACGCTGACAAGGATCTTGATTTCACTATTAATCAGAAACAACTTTTAAAAAAACTATTAAGTAGGTTAAATGATTTAGGTTTAGACTATGGTATTGTTCATTTGTCGAACAGTGCAGGGATAGTAGAGTTAAACAATGAAGAAAACTATCTTGCTAGAAGTGGTATAGCTTTATACGGATACCCTCCTGTAAAATCTGAACATAATTTTAAAGTAGTAGCTGAAGAATTTGCAAAAGTAATAGCGATAAGAGATATTAATAAAAATGATTCGGTAAGTTATAACCGAACCTTCATAGCCGAGCATGACATGAAGATAGCTACAATTGCCATCGGGTATGCCGATGGATATCCACGGATTTTAAGCAATAATGATTATTTCTACTACAAAGGCAACAAATTAAACGTAATCGGACGCGTTTGTATGGGCTTAACAATTGTTGATATAAGTGGAGTCGATATTAGCATTGGCGATGAAGTAGAAATATTTGGAAAAAATAAACCTTTAGAGTTAATGGCAAAGAATGCTCAAACAATAACCTATGAGTTGTTGACAAATCTTTCAAAGCCTAGAGTTTTAAAAGAATATAAAACAAAAAGTTGACCTGAGTCAACTTTTTTTAATGTTTAGATTTATTTTTTATCATGTCAATGAAATATTCATGGATTGATAAATCGGAAGTTAATTCTGGGTGAAAAGCAGTTGCTAATTGATATTGATCTCTAGCTGCGACAATCTTACCATCTACAGTAGCTAGAATTTCTACACCTTCACCAACGCTTTCAATGTAAGGTGCACGAATAAAGACCAAAGGAACTTCCTTTTTATTGAATTTATCAACTGTTCTAAATGAACCTAATTGTTTTCCATAAGCATTTTTTATCGCTACAATATTCATGGTACTTAGAAAATTCATCTTGTGATTGGTAATCTCTTTAGCTAGTAGTAACAAACCAGCACAAGTACCAAATATAGGCATCCCTTGCTTAATTTGTTTTTTTAACCAAGGTTCTAATTTTAGATCATGAAGCAGTTTATACATTGTGGTGCTTTCACCACCGGGTAATACTAATCCATCGAAATCATCTCTTAAGTCTTTGGAGTTTCTAATCTCGTAAGTTTTGACTCCTAATTTTTCAAGCATTCTAATATGTTCAATGAAGGCGCCTTGTAAAGCGAAAACTCCAATTTGCATTTTTATTTTCCTCTTTCTGCCATCAAAAGTTCAATTTCTTCTTCGTTAATACCCACCATAGCTTCACCTAAGTTTTCACTAATTTCTGCTAATATTTTAGGATCATTATAATTGGTTACAGCTTTTACGATTGCTTGAGCACGTACTTTTGGATTTCCAGATTTAAAGATTCCAGAGCCAACGAAAACTCCTTCAGCTCCAAGTTGCATCATTAAAGCTGCATCTGCAGGAGTAGCTACCCCACCAGCTGCGAAATTTACTACTGGAAGTTTCCCGTTTTCATGGACGAATTTTAATAAATCATAAGGAACTTGAAGTTCTTTGGCTTTATTAAATAATTCGTCTGTTCTTAAAGCTTGAACACTGCGGATTTCTCCTTGAATTAAACGCATATGAGTTACAGCTTGAACAACATCTCCAGTACCTGGTTCTCCCTTAGTCCTAATCATTGAAGCTCCTTCAGAAATTCTTCTTAAAGCTTCACCAAGATTCTTAGCTCCACATACAAATGGCACAGCAAATTCAGTTTTATCAATATGATAAATATTGTCTGCAGGAGAAAGAACTTCGCTTTCGTCAATATAATCGATTTCTAAAGCTTCTAGTATTTGCGCTTCTACAAAATGACCAATTCTGACCTTTGCCATAACTGGAATTGAAACTGTGGCTTGAATCTCTTTGATTAGTTTTGGGTCACTCATACGTGAAACCCCACCAGCAGCCCTAATATCCGCGGGAATTCTTTCTAAAGCCATTACGGCACAAGCTCCTGCTTCTTCAGCGATTTTAGCTTGCTCGGCGTTAGTAACATCCATAATAACTCCGCCTTTTAACATTTGTGCTAACTCTTTGTTTAATTGATAACGATCATTCATCTTATTTTCCTCACTTTCGCTTGACTAAAGTATATATTTCAATTATATTATACTTGTAACTGGTATCTTTAAAATACTCAGATTAGTTAAAAAGAAAGGGGTCAGTTTAATGTTAACATTTTTTTTAGATAAAAACAGCGAAATTCCCCTTTATGAACAGCTTTACCAAGCGATTAAAACCGCAATAATAAATCAAGAACTGTCAAAAGATGAAAAATTACCTTCTAAACGTAAATTAAGTGCTCACTTAGAAATATCTTTAACAACTGTCGAAACTGCCTACTCGCAATTATTAGCAGAAGGTTATATAAAATCCATACCAAAGGTGGGATTTTTCATTGCGACAACTGTCGACTTATCCTTTAATAAGAAGATTATAAAAGCAAAAAAATATATTTCTGAAAAGCAAAAAAAGTATCTTATCGATTTTAAGACAAACCAAGTTGATGATAAACTATTTCCTTACGAGCGACTAGCAAAGATAGAAAGAGAAGTTATTTTAGATAAACTTAATAATCAAATAAATCAAGGAGAAATGTTTGGATGTTATGAGTTTAGAAGTAAAATATCAGATATTCTTTTTGCTTATCGTGGAATTCAAGCTAAACCGGAACAGATAATTATCGGAAGTGGATCAGAAGGCCTACTAGCTTTATTGGTGATGTTATTAGGACGAAATAAAACCTTTGCGGTAGAAAACCCATCATATATTAAAAATTTTAAACTTTATCAGGCTTATGGGTTAAAGGTTAAACCAGTTGATTTAGATTCTGAAGGCATTTTGATTAATGATTTGCAAAAAAATAAAGTTGATGTAGTTCATACCACACCTTCACATCAATTTCCTATGGGAATAATTACCTCAGTATCAAGAAGGCTTGAACTACTTAATTGGGTAAATGCAAAAGATGATCGGTATATAATTGAAGATGATTATGATAGTGAATTTAGATATTTTGGTACACCAATCCCCGCAATGAAGGGTTTAGATAAACACGATAGAGTAATCTATATGAACTCATTCACAAAAACCCTTTTTCCCGGACTTAGAATTAGCTTTTTGGTTTTGCCAGAGAGACTTATTAGCAAATACGTTAAGGAGTTCTCATTTCACAGTTCCTCTGTACCAATGATAAATCAATTGACAATAGCTGAGTTTATTAGTAGAGGCGAATATGAAAAACATCTTAATCGAATGAAAACAAATTATAAATTTAAACGTGATTACTTGCTTAGTCTACTTTACAAATCAACCTTTTCGCAAAAAATATCTGTCAGTGGAGAAGATTCAGGAACTCATTTTCTCCTTAAAATTGAAACTGAAAAAAGCGAAGACTATTTAATAAAAAATGCTTCTAATATGGGCGTTAGAGTTTATGGCTTGAGTGAGTATTATATAGATAATAACTTAAATGAAAAGTTTAAAACCATAGTTATTGGTTATGCTAATCTCACAAAAGAAGATATGATTAAAGGTGTAAGTTTGCTAGAAGAAGCTTGGAAAAATATTTGAAATTTTCTCTACTAAATGTAAGCGCTTTATGTTAAAATAGTTTTTAGGAAAGAGAGAAGAATAAATGAGAGTTGAAAAGCATCCAATATTAGATTTTTCAGGTAAAAAAGAGATTCAATTTAGCTTCAATGGAAAAACCTTAATTGGTTACGAAGGTGATACGATAGCTAGTGCATTAGTAGCCAATGATATTATGCATTTTTCTAACAGCGTTAAACTAAATCGTCCAAGAGGATTCTACTGCGCTATTGGTAATTGTGGCTCTTGTAATATGAAGGTTAATGGTGTTGAGAATGTCAAAACATGTATGACGCTTCTAAAACCTGATATGGTTGTTGAATCAGAGATAGATGAGGTGTTTATCAATGATTGAGAAAGATTTAGTTGTAATCGGTGGGGGACCAGCAGGTCTGAGTGCTTGCTTAGTGGCTAAAGAATCCGGAATGGAAGTAGCGCTTTTTGAAAGAAGTTTTCGTTTAGGTGGACAATTGATTAAACAAACACATAAGTTTTTTGGTTCAAAATCTCAATATGCTCGAACTAGAGGAATTGATATTGCTGAGATTTTAATAAATAAGTTAGAAGCTTACAAAATAGACCTTTATTTGAATGCGACAGTTGTTGGGTTGTATAAAGATAACATTATAACAGTTTATCAGGATAACGAGTACTTTAAAGTCAAAGCTAAAGCAATCGTTATCGCTACAGGAGCAAGTGAAAAAGCACTTGCTTTTGAAAATAATGATCTTCCGGGAATATATGGTGCTGGTGGAGTTCAAACGTTGATGAACATCCACGGTGTCTTACCTGGTAAAGAAGTGGTTATGGTTGGTAGCGGTAATATTGGCCTAATTGTCAGTTATCAATTAATTCAAGCAGGAGTTAAAGTTAAAGCTTTAATTGAAGCTGCGGATAATATTGGTGGTTATCAAGTTCATGCTTCTAAACTAAGAAGACTGGGAGTTGAAATCATTACCAATACCACTATAAAAAAAGCTATCGGTGAAAGTAAACTAGAAAAGATTGTAACTGTTAAATTAGATAAGAACTGGAAAGAAATTCCTGGTACAGAGGAAGAAATCACC
>JBAYQC010000082.1:0-6445 GCA_041677365.1 Candidatus Izemoplasmatales bacterium
TACGCAATTATTGGTCTAGGACCGATATTTTTACGAATTAAAGATTTAGAAAAAATTGATAATGTTCTTAAAAAATATATGTTTATGAGGTATATTAGTAGTGAAGATAAATATCACCTATATGAAATGGGATTAGGTGGAAACGGAGCTAGTGTAATAGTTGAAGAATCAAATCTTGAACATGGGTTTCAAGGCTATGGA
The DNA here is from genome assembly GCA_041677365.1 of Candidatus Izemoplasmatales bacterium. Classification (GTDB taxonomy): domain Bacteria; phylum Bacillota_I; class Bacilli_A; order Izemoplasmatales; family Hujiaoplasmataceae; genus UBA2289. The sequence goes on from JBAYQC010000082.1 coordinate 202, forward strand.
GCTGTCCATCATGTAGCATTTAGAATTAAGGATGAAACGCAATTGTTTAAATGGATTACGCATCTAAATAAAATCAAAGCTAGACATTCGGGTCTGGTTGACAGATTTTATTTCAAATCACTTTATACTAGACTTTATCCCAATATTCTTTTTGAGTTTGCAACTGAGGGACCTGGCTTCATTGATGATGAAGAAGATTACGAAATATTGGGTGAAACTTTGGCGTTACCGCCAAAATTTAGAAAGCATCGAGAAAAAATCGAACAAATTGTTCGACATATTGATACAGTAAGAAGTAAATTAAATATTAAAAAGGAGTATTATGATGAATGATTTAAAAACAATAACAATTCTATTTAGAGCAGTTAATACAATGGAAAAACTAATCCGTGACGATGTGTTTAAATATGGTTTAAATGTTAGTGAGTTCGGAGTGTTAGAAGCCCTATATCACAAGGGGAACTTAAGTTTAAAAGGTGTAATTGATAAAGTCTTAATCCCTAACAGTTCAATGTCTTATGTTATTGACAATTTAGTTAAGAAAAATTATATCATCAAAAACCAATCAGAAAAAGATCGTAGAAGTTTTATGCTAGAGCTATCTAATCAAGGTAAGGATTTAATGGATAAAGTATTTATTCAACATCAAGAAAATTTAAGAAATGTTCTTAATGTCTTAACTGAAAACGAAGAAAGAGCATTACAAAAATCATTGATTAAAATTGGAAAAAGGGCCAAAACAATAAATGAAACATAAGTATATCAAAAAAAATAAGCACCGATTAATGATACTATTTCATGGAACTGGCGGAGATGAAAATAGCCTAATTAGTATTGCTGAAAATCTAGATAATGATTCAAGTATCTTAGCTTTAAGAGGGAATGTTAACGAAAATGGTTTAAATCGTTTTTTTAAAAGACTGGGTGTAGGTGTTTTGGATTTTGATAACCTTAAGTCAGAGACGGATAATTTAAATAATTTTCTTAATGATTTTTTTGTTAAGAATAATCTTGAAAATGTTTTTGTTACTTTATTAGGATACTCAAACGGTGCTAATATGATTGGTTCACTTCTTTTGAATAAACCTAATTTATTAGTTCAAGCAGCTATCTTACTAAGGCCGATGTTAATGGTTAAGGATCCAATAAATATTAATCTAAATAATTTGCCTGTATATGTTTCTTCCGGAAAGTTCGATCAATTAGTAAAGATTAATGAGAGTAAAGAATTATCTGAATTGTTTACAAAGTCAAACGCTAAAATCGAATCAAAAATTTATAATTGTGGACATGAACTTAGCTATGAAGAACTAGCTGATATCAGGTTATGGTATGAAGGTTTAAGAGATAAGCAAAGCGTTTGATGGCAATATATGTGTTTATTCTTTTAAATTTCCGTTAATTGTGATATAATATTCACCGATGAAAAATATGAAAAGGAGTAATATTATGAAAATTGAAAAACGAACTGAATCTTTAAAAGCAGTTAGAGAACTCAATAAGATTCCTGGGGTAATTTTTGGTAAAACTATTGAACCTGAATCTATCCAAATTGAAGAAAAAGATTTTAAAGAAGCTTTTAAAGAGTATGGAATGACAAAAACTTTTGAAGTAAAATTAGGCAGAAAGAAACATAATGTATATATTAAGGAAGTACAAAGAGACATAATTAATCATAATTTGTTCTTAAATGTTAAACTTTTAAAAGTTATGGCTGGAGATACTATCAAAGCAAGCTTGCCGATTAAGTTTATTGGTAAAGATAAGATTGAAAAACCTGGAGTTATTGTTCAAATCCTTACTGATACTGTTGAAGTGGAATATGGAGTTGGAAAAGGTATCAGTCATATTGATTTAGACATTTCAGATTTAAATATTGGCGATTCAGTTCAAGTTAAGGATTTGGTTGTTCCTGAAGACATTGAAATTGTTGAAGACATGGAAAAATCAATTTTAAGTGTTTCTGAAACTAAATATATTGAAGAAGATGAAACTACTGAAACTGAAGAAGTTGACCCAATGGATGTTGAAGTAATTACTGAAAAAGAAGAAGAATAATTAGAAAAAAGGCTTAAACCAATGAAGGTTTAAGCCTTTTATTTTAGCCGTTAATTATAATCTTCTGGATTTCCCCAAATTAATTCTACAAGTTCAGGTATGTCAATAAATGGGTTACGGTTATTTTGATATGTGTAGATTGTTTGATTACGAAAAATTTCATATTCGGAGACTGGATCATCTAGATGCCATCTAAGTAAATCATCTAAATCTCCATACTCAGGTAATTTGGAATTCTTGTCTTCAACTGGGTCATTGACTAACTCTAAATCTACCATATCTCCTTCTTCGCCCTCATAACGAACAGACATATAGAATAACATTCGGGCTACGTCACCTTTTACTTCATCACGAGGTTCAAATGACCAAATATTACAAGTGTAGTTTCCGTAACCTCTCGATTCAACATTGGTGTCATCTCCATCATTACAGTCTTCAAACATTCGATTGTTTTTTGTGGAGTTCATAGAACTCTCTTCAGGTACCAAATGATGTATATCAGTATGAGCACCTAAAGCTAATACGGTAGTAGTTCCTTCTTTAATCTCAAAGTCCCCTCTTGATTTTGACCAAACGTGTTCTCGGTTCCACTTGATAGGAACGCCTTCTGCATCGCTATCAACATAACAGGATTCTGGATATTCTGAACTACCATCTTGACATTCCTTTGGCATTGAAAACCCTGAATAAAACATCAAAACGTTATTTTCATTATTCGGATCTTCATCAGTTATTTTTAATAATTCCCAAACATCCATATCAATATCATTTTTTGAACTATATATATATTCAATATGACCAGTGATAATATCGTTTAAAGCGCTTTTTAAAGCAGATCCTTCTAAACCCTCAATGGAATCATAATAACCTAAAGGAATATACATAGAACTATCAGCATTTTCAACGATTTCAATTTGATAAACTTTCTCAACAGAGTTTCCCGAGCTATCAATAGCTTTAAGTGTGATTGATTGCACACCTAAAACACTAGTATCAAAACTATCAATAATTTCAACATCACAACTCTCATCATGATTATCCTCACAAACGATTATAGAATAATTAAATTCACGGTTTAGAAGATATTGTCTTGGAAGTTGATCGACATTAATCGTTGGAGCTTCTTTGTCGTTTATTAAAATTCGATTTACAATATTAGTTTCAAAGACATAATCGATTACAAAGAGTCCTATTAGTATCACTCCGATAATCATTGATATTTTTCGCATAGATTTTTTCATGTTTTAAACACCTCATAAATATTTTAACATAGAATTTAAATAAAAATCTAAGTAATATTATTTGCTTAGATTTTTTTTATATTCAGTAGGTGAGACACCAACAATTTTCTTAAAAGAGTTTGAAAAGTGAGAACTATTAGCGAAATTTAATAAATCAGCGATATAAACAATATTGTAATCGTGTTCAGTGAGTAAGCTTTTCGCCTCATGAATTTTACTGTTTATTATATATTCAGAAATGGTAATCCCCATCTCTTTTTTAAACAATCTTGATAAATGTTCTTTTGTAATAAATAATTCCTTTGCGATATCATCTAAATTAAAATCTTTTGTTAAATTCTTTCTAATGAAAAGAATAACTTTCTTGATATTGTTACTGTAGTGAATCAATGTATAATCTCGTACAGCTTTTGCATAACTTACTACAATTTTTCTTCCAACTTTTCTAAGTTCACTTGAACCATTTAATCTTTTAATCGCAAATTTAATATTCATCGAAATTTTATAAGCAAGGATTAAATCAACTCCAGCTCTTACAGCTTCGCGATTGCTTAGCGAGTTAAAAATATAAAGACTGGTTTTCATATTTGTAAATGACTGATTAACGCTATAAAGTATATGATTTGCAACATCATTAAAACTTATGTTTTCAGCCAAATCTACATCACCATTACGGATGATTTCCATAAGTTTTCTTTCTATATCATTCTCAGCGATTATTCTTTGATTATCGAAAATTGTATATTTATTTGGAGTAAAGATTTCTTCATCGTTTTTATTAGATTGAATATTATATATTTTTAGATTTTGATTACTTAACTTATCACAATTCAATAAAAAGTTTATTATCATTAGTTGTTGAGGTTCACTAATAGTCATTAAATCATGGTAAAAACTTTCAATAAGACCAATGTCTTCTCCAAGAAGTCGGTAATTTGAGATAGCTTTAACAATTTGATTTTCAAAATCATCATTTATCAAAAAAGGCCCAAATAAAATGTTCTGTAGATTATGATATATAGAGATATAGCATAAACCATAATTATTTTGGACTCTAATAATTTTATCATCTCTATGACGATGAACCATCATCAAGCGATCTTTCTCAATATCGGCCTTAAAACCTTCCGGTAGTGGTAAAGGGTTAGTCTCGTAAGTTTTAATATCATCTTTATAGATTGCTAGAGATATATTAGTCATATAATATATGTTGTATAAAATAGTTTCTATTTTCATGGTTACCACCTTTTTATCAATTATAATTAAATATCTGATTCATGTCAATAAAATGATTAAAAATATCAATAAAATGAATTGTGATAAAGAATTAAACCAAAATAAAAGAATTTCAATTAAGAAATTCTTTTAAATATTTACATTTTTATATTACAAAATTACCATCTTTAAAAATTTGTACTTTTTCACCATTCTTTTTAATACCTACTATATTCATGTCTTCACTACCAAACATGAAGTCTGAATGAGCCATAGAATTATTATATCCTAATTTTTCAAGGTCCTTGATTTCCATCTCTGTTCCACCTGTAATATTCATGGGGTAAGCTCTTCCAAGAGCTAAATGGCATGATGCATTTTCATCGAAAAGGGTATTGAAGAAGAGAATGTTAGCTTTAGATATTGGAGAATTATGACTTATGAGAGCAACTTCACCTAGATATGAACTACCCTCATCAAACTCTAATAAATTCTTAAGGGTGGCTTTTTCTTTTTTCGCATCATAATTTATCACTTTTCCATCTTTAAACTCTAGCCAAAAATCTTCAATTAAATTACCTTGATAATCAAGAGGTTTAGTAGCCACCACTTTTCCATTTACGCCATATTTATGAGGCATGGTAAAGTTTTCTTCTGTTGGTATATTCGGATTGAATGTTACCTTATTAGTGGTTTTTTCCTGTCCGCCTGACCAAACGTGGTTATCAACTAATTTAATCTTTAAATCTGTGCCCAAATTATTGGTGAAGTGGAGAGATTCAAATTGATGATCATTAAGAATTTTGTTGTGGGCTATTAATGTTGCGTTATGCTCATTCCATTCTTTGATTGGATCAGTATTTTCCTGAACTCTTGAAGCGTTAAAAATAGCATCCCACAAAGCTTCAACAGCCTCATTTTCTTCTAAATCAGGAAATACCTTCTTTGCCCAGACAGAGTTAGCAGCAGCGATGATTGTCCACTGGCTTTTATTTCCCATCATATGTTCACGATAAAAGTTAAGTGCTTTGCTGGAAGCGATACCTGCAGCTTGCATTTTGCTTGGATCTACTCCTTTATTTGCGCCAGGAACTGGAGATACGATGGAAATTACACAAGCACCATTATCTACAAAAAAGTGCATTTTATCAATGGCGTATTGAGGGATTTGTTGTAAGCTTTCAATGGTTTCATAATCGAAAGAATAACGATTGGTGAGTTCATCTCTCCAATTTACAATTACTTTCTTTGCTCCTGCTTCATATGCATTTTTTACTACTTTTCTTGCTATTTCAGCTGCTTGAGTAGGGGCGTTAACAACAACAATCTGGTCCTTTTGCACATTAGCGCCAATTTGAACAGCCAAGTTAGCTAATTTGTCTAATAAAACTTCTTTTGGCATTTTTTTATAATCCTTTCTTTATTAATAAATTCTAAAACTATTATAACATGTTATTAAAGAAACAGAAAAATTTTTTGTTCGATTTTGTAAAGGATTTATTTGATTATGGTTGATATGATATAATTAAATATATAGATTAGGATGTGATAATTGTGGAAAAACGTATAACAGTAAGTTGGAATTTCATTGAAGACTTTATGGTCAGCTCCTTTGTTAAACTAGGAGTACCAAAAAAAGATGCAGAGATTTGTGCTGATATACTCATGGAAAGTGACAGAAGGGGAATTGAAAGTCATGGAGTAAATAGATTTAAACCCATCTATATTGA
>JBAYQC010000083.1:0-6405 GCA_041677365.1 Candidatus Izemoplasmatales bacterium
AAGATATATATTGTATTTTCATAACCACGTACATACAACGTACATCAGTTTCATAACAATTGCATATTCTATTTATGACAGTCTACTTCAAAGGGTCAAGGGTCCCATTATATAATTACTAAAATTATCTGATTATTCATTGATTTTGGAAAAAATAAATTTGATATAAAAAGTGACTTTAACGTCTTAGTTAAGACATTTCATAGCCACGTACATTAGTTTCATAATGACCGACAGTTCAAAGTAAAGACTCAGGGCAAGATATATATTTTATTTTCATAACCACGTACATACAACGTACAACAGTTTCATAGCAATTGCATATTCTATTTATGACAGTCTACTTCAAAGGGTCAAGGGTAGATGTATAACAATACGACTTTTTATGTGAATTTTCAGTTTGACCCTTGACACTTGACTTTGAACATGAGAGATTTTGGAAGTGACTTCCAGGTCTTAACAAAGACATTTCATAGCCACGTACATTGGTTTCATAATGACCGACAGTTCAAAGTAAAGACTCAGGGCATGGAGTCGAGGGGATTTAAACTTTTGATAAAAATAACTTGACTTTTGCTCTTAGTTGAGATGTTAAGTGATGTTTTTTTTCTGTTCAAAAAAAACTATAAAATGACAGTCTATAGTGTAGGGTCAACTCGCAAAATTAGGTTCAAAGTTAAGAGTTTCAACGAAACCGACGGTTGTTTCAGAACGACCGTGGAAAGATTTTAATTACTTGTAAAACTCATAATAAACAATTTTTCCTACTATAAGTAGGCGGAAGAACTAAGTTAAGAATATAAAATTTATTATTAAGCAATATCAACAATAACGCGAATTATTGTAAGATATTGCTTTTTTATATATTTTTAAAGCAACTAATAATCTTTGTGCTAAAATAAAAAAAGTTTAATTATTACTTAAGGTTTTTAAATCTTACCAAATTATTCATACATGTAAGGGGGAACAACTATGGAAAAAAATATTTTACACATTAAAAGATGGAGTTTTGTTTTATTCATTACAGTTTTATTAGCTGCTATAATCGGGGTATTTTCTATTGGTGGAACACCAATAGAAATAACCAGTATTCATGGAGAAACTATATTATTACATAATAATGGGGTTTATCGTTTTGATTCCGTGAGCGTAGCGATGCAAGCTATTGCTCAAGACTTTGTGACAATTATTGTCTGGGGATCACTTTTTATTATCGCAATTATCAAGTTAAAAGAAAAAAGTGAATTTTCTAAATTATTCTTTTTAGGTTTGTTAGGATATAGTTTATATGCCTATATGTCATATACTTTCTTATCGCATTTTAATGAGTTATTTTTACTTTATGTTTGGAATATGTCATTGTCTTTATATCTGTTAATAAGAGGAATGATGCTTTTAAAACTAGAAGAAGTAAACAAGTTTTATTCCAAACCATTACCATTAAAAAGGACAATAGCCTTTTTAATCTTTTTAGCGCTTATGTTATCAGGTATGTGGCTTGCAAGAATCGTTCCAGCACTCTCACCTAATATTCAACCTTTTGGTCTTGAATCATATCATACTTTACCGATTCAAGCTATGGATCTTGGTTTTATTGTTCCGTTGACTTTATTCAGTACGTATTATCTATTTAAAAAACGACCAATCGGATATGCATTAACTGCGATATTACTTTTCAAAGGTGCAGCTTTATTTACTGCAGTAGCCACTATGGCGATTGTTCAAGGGTTTATGGATGAATCAGTTAATTTTGTTGAAATCGGTATTTTCTTATCACTAACTATTGTTGCTATATATATAATGATTATCTTTTTTAAAAGAAGTATAATTAATCAAGATAAAAAAACTAGTTCTAATTAATTATCCTGGATATAATTCTTTATCCCAAGCCATGAGTGATTAAACCAGTAATAGTTTCCCTGATAAAACTATCGCTAGAACTTTTAGTGAGATGCATTGGGGGTTTAGTAGTTTGTTATCTATAGGGTTAATCTATCGATATCACAAAGATATGCATAAACTATTAAAGGCAGGAACAATAAGGCTTAGGACAATGTACTTGGTTTTCAACTATTGGGTATGGTTTATTTTCCTCTATCAACTAGCTCTGATATAATATCATTACAGGATATAATGCATATAGTCGTTACTGCTTTAGTTGTATTACTTACAGTTATAGCTATAGTTTTATTAGTTTTTATATACTAAAACTAAAAAAAAATATGTTTTTATTTTTTGTTTCCTGTTCAGATTATAATAGTAAGTGCAGATCTAACAAATCTTGTTCCTCCAGCTTATTTTGGCCTTCTTGAAAGATTCAGTGTTTATACCGAAGTCATCTATATTGGTATTATATCTTGGTTTAACTTCAGTTATAAAAACAAAATATATTTAACAAAATAAATGAATTAGATTAACAAATGATATAGACAGTAATCAGTAAAGTGTGCTATTATTACACAAGTATAAAGAAACAGAATCATTAATTACTGATTCTGAAAATTTTAACACACATAAAAAAGGGGTTTAAACTATGAAAAACAAAGCACATTTACCGACCAATTATGAGTTGACCAACTCATATGATTTGAAACAAACTAAATTAAATTTAATTATTCAAATTACATTTATAATTATTGCTGGAATTTTTGTCTTAATAGCCTTTTTATCGAATTTAGAGTTTAGTTCTGAAAACAATGGAACGGTTGCTCTAATTACAATTTTATCAGTCAATATATATATGATACTTCATGAGTTGACTCATGGAGTATCAATATCAATGCTATCTAAAACTAAATCAAGGTATAAATTTAGATTTCCCTTTCTAACCACAGGTACTGATGCTTACTTAAATAAACTAAGTTTTATTACCGTATGTTTAGCCCCATCAATGCTTTGGGGACTAATCCTTGGCATACTTATGTTTTTTATCCCCCAAAATTACTTATTGAGTTTATATATTGTTTTGGCTTTAAACTTTGCTGGTTCTGCAGGTGATTACTTACAGGTGGTTTTAGTCTTAAAAACACCTAAAGATAGTCTTGTTAAAGATGATGGTACAAAAACTAATATTTATGGCATGAAAAAAACAGAATAATAAAAATAATAAAACAAGAAGGTTGTAGAAATGAAATTTAATAAATATATCTTTTACGCTATACTGGCTGCTATTTTATATGCAATTAGTACACCTGTTTCTAAACTATTACTTAATTCTTTATCACCGGTGTTTATAGCAGCCATGCTCTATTTAGGAGCTGGCCTAGGCATGGGTATAATAGCTATTTTCAGAAAAAAAACAGATAAAGTAAATTATAAGCCCTTTACAAAAAGAGAATTACCCGCAATATTTGGAATGATTATCTTAGATATTATCGCGCCAATATGTTTAATGATTGGTTTGAATACCTCACACCCAGAAAATGTTGCGCTTTTAAATAATTTTGAAATTGTCGCGACAGCTTTATTTGCTGCATTTATCTTCAAAGAATTAATTCCAAACAGACTAAAAATAGCGATAGTTTTTGTTACCCTAGCTAGTCTTTTATTATCTTTTGAAGATATTAGTGCTTTTCAATTTTCACTAGGTTCAGTTTTTGTAATTATTGCGACTTTATCTTGGGGGTTAGAGAATAATCTTACTCGAAGATTATCCTTTAACGACCCCTTAATGGTAGTTGTTCTTAAAGGGATTTTCTCTGGCTTAGGATCTTTGATTATCGCAATATTCTTAAATGAAATAATCTTTGATATTCCATCGATTTTATGGACAATTTTACTTGGATTTGTTGCATATGGATTAAGTATTTTCTTCTATGTTACTTCCCAAAGACATTTAGGTGCAGCTAAGACTAGTACATTTTATGCTTTCGCTCCATTTGTAGGAGCGTTTCTCTCATTAATTATCTTTTTTGAACTCCCAAAGATTAATTTCTATATCGCGCTAATCTTAATGATGGTAGGTTCATACTTTGCGGCTACTAATAAAAAACTAAAAAAAAGCGATTAATAACCTAATCATAAAAACATAAAAATCATCTCTTTTCCTAGAGATGATTTTTTAAAAAGTATTTGGTTTATCTTAATTATGTTATAATATTTAAGAAAAGATATTTATATATTAAAAAAATGATTCTAGAAGAAAAGAGAATATTGTGAAACTAACTAAAAAAGAAAAAATCGGTTATGGTTTCGGCGATCTATCAGCTAATATCATTCTTGCGACCATCAGTTTTTATCTACTGTATTTTATGGTATCTGTAGCTGGGGTTGATCCTAAACTTGCGGGTTTAGTGTTTATTGTTGGTAAATTTTGGGATGCACTAACTGATTATTTAATGGGAGTAATTAGTGATAAGACTCGATCAAAGTTTGGTAAAAGAAGAATTTATATGCTCTTTGGAGCGATTCCTTATGGACTAATATTTATCTTGTTGTGGGTAACACCTTTTAGTGAAGGTTCAACCCAAGTATTTAAGTTTTTATATTACACGGGAATCTATATGCTCTTCAATACCGCTTGGACAGTAGTATATGTCCCATATAATGCTTTAACAGCTAATATGACTAGAGATTATGATGAAAGAACTTCACTTAACGGAGTGAGAATAATCTTCGCTAATATCGGTCTTTTATTAGGCGCAGCTATCTTTGCCTTATTAGCAGAAGGTGAAGGAAGTATTTTAGCCAAAACTTTTGAATCAGTAAAAACGGGTTATTTAGTAGCTTCAGCTATTTTTGGAATAATCGCAATGCTAATAATGATTCTTTCAGCGCTTATGGTAAAGGAAAGAGTTGAGAATGAATCTACCTATGATAAGTCTTTATTTAGAACCATCAAAGAATTTTTCTCAATGAAAGAATTTAGATCGACGATGATGTATTATCTTTTATCGATGGTTGGATTTGATATTATAATGGCGGTATTTCTATTTTTTGTTAATGATGCTTTAGGCTTTGGAACTGTTGGCGGTGGAGAAATCTCGATGATATTCATTGCTTTACCACTTATTTGCGCTATTGGTAGCGCAATGTTCTGGGTTAAGAAGTCAGAAAAATATGATAAAGTAAAGGTTTATTCCTTTGCAGTAATCTTTATTTCTATTTCCTTACTTGCTTGTATCTTTATCCCTAAGTATAATGAGGCAAATTCAATAATCTCATATATCTTCTTAGGCATTACAGTGATGATGGTGGGTATTGGTATGAGTGCAGTTCAGATATTACCATTTGCTTCAATACCCGATGTTGTTGAAGTAGATGAATATTACCATGGGGTAAGAAGAGAGGGAGCCTATTACGGAATTGTTTCCTTTGTATATAAAGTTGCTAGTGGAGTTTCGATTGCTTTGATTGGTTTAATCTTAGGTTTTTTCGGTTATACCGAAAGCATTGATGGAGCCTTGCTTACACAACCTGATTCAGCACTTATTGCAATCAGACTTACAATTGGAATATTACCGGGAGTTCTGTTCTTTATATCAGTAATCTTTGGTAAACGAGCGAAACTAGACCGGAGACGGTTTAATCAAATTAAAGCAGATGTACTTTTAAGAAATAAATCAATATAAGTTGAAGAAAGGTGATAAAAGAAAATGATTATTAAAGTATTGGGAAGCGGCTGTAAGAACTGTAAAAAACTTACCGCAAACGCTCTTCAAGCAATTGAAGAATTAGGAATTAATGCATCAGTAGAAAAAGTAGAAGAAATGAAAGATATTATGAAATATAATGTTTTAAGCACACCAGCCTTAGTTGTCGATGAGGTTGTAAAAACCACAGGAAGAATTCCTTCGGTAGAAGAGATAAAAACTATACTTAAAAGTGTTTAATTTAAGAAACGGTATTCCTAAGGGAAAACGTTTTTTTATAATATAAGACAGCCGATGTTGACAAATTATCAAAATGATTATAGAATATAGATAACTATCTATATAGATAGATTTCTATAAAGGAGACGGACTTAGATCATGAATGCTAAGATATCTGAATACTTAAAGGCTTTAGCTGATCCAAATCGTTTGAAATTAATGGAGTTATTAATTAAAGGTGAAACTTGTAGTTGCACCTTGATTAACAAATTACCAATAACTCAACCAACACTTTCTTATCATTTGAACCTTTTAGCTAATGCTAAACTCACAACTACCAAAAGAGATGGTAATAAGATTGAATACTTTGTCAATCGTGAAGCTATTGATGAGATTATCAACTACTTGGAAGATTTAAAGAATATGGAGAATGATTCATGCAAATTATAAAAGAATTCTTTGTTAGTCTCAATAATGTATTACTGAAAATGACTTGGCTACAAGCACTTGTAGATAAGCTATTAGTTAGAGTTTTTAAGCTAGAAGAAACATCTTATTTGTTTAAAACCCTATCATTTTTCTTATATGATGTGGT
>JBAYQC010000084.1:0-6261 GCA_041677365.1 Candidatus Izemoplasmatales bacterium
ATCGACAATTCCATTATATCATTTGGGAGGAATTCTTTTTTTCATCGCCACGGCTCTTCTAGTCTCACCCGCATAGCGGGTGGTTTTACTAATCGACCTCTATATAGGTCGATTATAATAAAAGCCTCTGTATCAAAACCAAAACAGAGGCTAAAACTTTATTCATTCATTAAGCGGTAGTATTCACCTTGTAAATCCATTAACTCTTGGTGATTACCCATTTCAATAATTCCTTGATTGCCTAAGACAATAATTCTGTCAGCGTTCATAATTGTTGATAAACGATGAGCGATGACAATTGCAGTTTTATCCTTAATCAGCTCATCAAAGGCTTCTTGAATCAGTCTTTCTGTAATATTATCTAAAGCACTAGTTGCTTCATCCAAAACAACGATTTTCGGTTTCTTCAAAAACAGTCTCGCTATCGCAATCCGCTGCTTTTGTCCCCCAGACAATTTGACTCCCTTCTCTCCAGCAAGAGTTAAATAACCTTCTTCAAGACTCATGATAAAATCATGGATTTTAGCTTTTTTACAAGCCTCAATCATCTCATAATCGCTAGCTTCTGGGTTCCCGTATAAGATATTATCCCTTAGAGTACCATAGAAAATAAATACATCTTGTTGAACGTGACCGATTGCTCTTCTTAAAGAATATACATCGTATTCCTTAACATTCAAACCATCAATCAAAACTTCACCACCATTAACATCATAGAATCTAGGGATCAGTTTAGAAATAGTTGATTTGCCAACTCCAGTTTCGCCAATAAGTCCAATTTTCTCTCCAGGATTTATTAAAAGATTAAAGTCTTTTAAAACTTGATTCTTATCTTTTCCATAATTAAAATTTACGTTCTTAAACTCAATCTTTCCCTTAGGTTCTTCTAAATTAATTGCTAAATCATCTGAAGAAATCTTTGGTTCTATCAACATTATTTGATAAAATCTTTCAAATCCAGAAGTCCCTCTTTGAATTTGCTCGATCATCGATATCAATCGATTTATCGGCCTGGTTAAGAAACTGATATATAAATAATAAGTAAACAAATCAACATAATCGATTAATTTATAAAAAACAAACAGTCCTCCTACTACCAGCAACAAGAGATTTAACATGTTTAAAAAGAACTGATTACCAACGTGAAAAATTCCCATTTCCTTATAAGCAAGACTTGCTGAATCAGCGTACTCATCATTAATGTTTTCAAATCTTTCCATTTCAAAATCTTCGTTGTTATAAGCTTTAGTCAACCTTACACCAGAAATTGAATTCTCAATTTTACTATTTAATTCTCCATGAGTCTTTCTCACAATTCTTTGTGCATCTAACATCTTCTTTCTTCGCCACCAAGAAAACCAAACAATTAGGATAACCATTGAGAAGATAATCATGGTAAAATACAGGTCGATAAAGGACAAATAAATAAAAGATCCAACAAACATAATTCCCGAGATAAATAAATCTTCGGGAACATGATGACTCATTTCCGAGATATCATGAAGATGATTTGTCATATAACTCATCAATACTCCAGTTTGATTATCGTCAAAAAAATCATAATCTAACTCTTCATATTTTTTAAATAAATCTCTTCGCATATCTCTTTCAATAAAAGCGCCCATCATATGGCCGTTATAGGTGACATAGAAGGATAATCTTGCCCTTATTAAATAAATCATCAATAATGCTACACCAATATAAACTACCATATTAACTAAACCATTCGGTATGTAATCATTTAAAATCGCTCTTAAAGCAATTGGATACAAAAGGTCAATTACTGACATAAAGAAGGCAGAAACCATATCTAAAAAGAAAACTTTCTTATGATTCTTATAATAACTAATAAATTTCTTAACCATATAAAACTCCATTTTTTAAAAAATTATAATCGAGAGCTATTATATCACAAAATTAAGCTAATCCATATTTTTATAAATGAAAAGAACTTAAACTAAGTAAGTTCAAGTTCTAAAATCTCTACTTCTTATTCTTGCTCTCTAATTCTTCATCGCTTCTTTTAAGCAATAATGAGGCAACACTTTGAATTTCATCAATTTTATCATTCCAATCTGGTTCTTCAATTAGATAATCGGAATTAAATAGTTCTTTAGAAATATTTTCGATTATTAAATAAGAAGCCATAGAATGAGTGTTATCTAGGTTTTTATTAGAAGCTTCATCATAGAAATATTTAATTTTTGTAACATCAGGCCAATAAATTAACTCAATTAGTTTAGCGCGGTACTCTAACTCTGTAGGCGTAATATTCACGTATTTTTTTATGTCTTGTGTATGTTGAGCTTCATGTTTTAAAAACGAAATAATAAACCCGTTTGTCTTGGTGTCATAACATTTCCTAACACAGGACAAAATTCCATCTTTTCGGGCCCAGCCTCCAGCTCCAGTTTTGCCGAAAGATATAAAATCAAGCCAACTTCTAGAGATGAAATTATCCATCATCACTAATTTATAATCCTCCACTCCATTAGGTAATTCAACTCGATATTTTTCTTCTGTCGAACTTTCCCAAATATATGGCCCTAAAAACCCTTGTGTATCGCCGCATAAACAATTATAATTTTCCTTTTCTACAACTTTAACGACTTCATCTTCAATGTCTTCCTCTTTTTTAATCGGCATGTTAAAATGCTTACCTAAATCAATATATAGTTCTTTTTTCGCTTGATTATTATCGACACCTTGCCAAAATACTTTTCGGTAATAAACTTGGTAAATTTTGTCTATTTTATCAATTACGGGATTGTCGGTTCTAGTAAGCAAGTTACCTTTTTCAAAAAGATCAATATATTTATCATATAGTTTTTTTGTTTCTTCAAATTTACTTAAATAATCAACAGCTCCATGTAGATCTACTCTCCAAAGGTAGGTTTTAAATTTATACTCATCATACTTTTCCACAATTAATCCTCCAAAATTATTCCTTTTTTCACATACATTTCCATTATACATATTAAAACCATAATAAAAACACCATCAGGAAAAATTTAAAAAATCTCCAGGCTTATATCTATAATTCTAATTGATATTATGATAAAATAGATAGTACTTGAGGTGATGGATTTTGAGAATTGGAATTATTGGCCCGATTGGTAGTGGAAAATCAACCCTATCGCATTTATTATCTTCATACTATAATGTTCCTTTAGTAAAAGAACCGGTTGAAAGTAGCCCATTTTTACCACTCTTTTACGCTGATAAAAAACGTTTTGCGCTGATCAGTCAAAGTGCTTTTTATAGTGAGTTATTTCTATCAATGTGGAAAACAAAAGATGAAAAGTTCTTAATTTGTGATTCGACAATGTTTTCTAATTTAGTCTTCACAGAACTTTTAAGAAAAGAAGGAATGATGAGCGATGAAGAGGTGGAATTAACCTATAAAATCGCTGAAGCTCATATGAAACTAATACCTGAATTAGATATTCATATCGTTTTAGTTAGGAATGAAGAAAGTTTGTTTGATAATGTTAGAAAACGTTCACGTCATTTAGAAAAAGATCAATATGAATACTTAAAATTCCATTATAAAAACTATTCTGAAGTTCTAGATAAAGTCTTTACTCGCTATCAAGTTGATAAGGATAAAATTCTTTACTTAAGTGTCGACGATATGTTTAATCAACTTCATTTTAATAATTTAGTATCACAAATTGAAGAACAGTATCACAAATCAATTAACAAGCAAGAATCTTTATTTTCAGAGACAAAATAGTTCTACTTATATTAAAAAAAGTTTCCGATTTTTTCGGAAACTTTTTCTTATTAAATATATAATGATTTCTATTTCAATTTAAATATTATTATTTACATTAATCTTACCTTACCATAATTGTCATAATACTTCTTTTTAGGCTTTTAATATTTGTTTTTTCATTCATTGAATCTAATTCGATAATAAAATCGTTTTCCGTTTCATTAAGGATTACTAATATTATCGAACCATCGCTGTTCTTAAAAGCAATTTGCTTAATTGAATCATTATTTACGAGAGATTCTATTCGATAAGCACCAGGTTTTACATGTTTAGAAAAATGTCCTATATGATAGTATGAACTATTAAAAATTAATTCATCTTTATTGGTGTCTGATAGAATTGGCGCATCACAATAGTTTCCAACATGGTTAGGTCCACCAATTTCATTTAAGGTCAAATTCCAATCAATGAAAGCTTCGCACCAATTGCTGAAATCACCAATTATATTCCGGGAATATCTTTCACCGGTCTCATATATATAAGGATGTGGTCCTCCTTCTATGCAACCTTCAGAAAAAATAATCTGCTTATCCGGAAATAACTCATGAACTTTACCGACATTTTTAAAGTCCTCACTTACATACCAATGAATCGCTGTTCCAGCAACATATTTCGCTGTTTCTTCATCATCAAAAATTGTTTTTGCTCTTTCTAAGACGATATCACGATTGTGATCCCAGATAAATATTTTCGTATCTTTAAAACTACTATTTTTTATTGTCGGACCTAAGTAGTTTTTTACAAAGTCTCTTTCTTCTTCTTTAGTGTATATACAAGAATCCCAAGTTTGAGTTGCGGCAGGCTCATTTTGCACAGTAAGTCCAAAAGTTTTAAGACCAGCCGCTTTTAATTCTTTAAGGAATTTTAAATAGTAGTTTGCCCAACTAGCAAAATACTCAGGCTTTAATTTACCACCATAATTCATATTGTTGTTAGTCTTCATCCAAGCCGGAGGACTCCAAGGAGAAACTAAGAGTTTAATCTTTTCTCCCTTAATATTTTGTGCTCTTTTTATTGTTGGTATAACATATTTATATTCTCTTTCAATATTAAACGTTTTTAAACTTTCATCATATTCTTCTACATACGTATAGTTTTCTAAGGAAAAATCACAACTGTTCATATGAACACGACCTAGATTATAACCCAGTCCTGTTAAATCATTAAAATACGCATTAAGCAGTATTTCTTGATTAGTTTTAGACATCTGACTTAAAGTATAACAAGCTGATTCGGTAAACGCCCCACCGAAACCAAGAATTTTTTGGAACTCAACGTTTTCATTGATAGAAATGACAAAATCCGGTTTCGCATTTGACTCAACCGGAATTTGTTCATGGAGTAGCTTTTCATATTTAGAGGTTACATATGCTTTCATATATCACTATCCTAATCACTAATTATATTATGACTTAAACATTTGTTTTTTTAGATAAAACTTACTTAGAAATCAAAATTTCATATAATTCTGATACATCCTTCATGATGTATGTAGGTTTGTTTTGATGTTCTTTTAAATCTTCTTCTTTTGTCTCTCCGCTTAGCACTAATAAAGTATCAATACCTGCTGCTTGTCCACAGGCTATATCAGTATATAATCTATCTCCAGTCATAAGCGCTTTAGAAGCAGGCATTTTTGTTCTTTCTAAAATCATATCTATTATTAGTCTTTTGGGTTTACCAATTACAATTGGAGTTCTTTTTGTTGCATATTCCAACATTTTTATAAACCCACCACAGTCTGGAACAAACCCAAACTTTACCGGACAAACTAAATCAGGATGAGTAGCGATATAAATCGCTCCTTCAGTAATTAATTTTGAAGCAATTTCTAACTTCTTATACTCAAGTTCGGTATCATATCCAAGGATCACTCCTGTAACTTTCGAACTATAATCATCTGAGATTAATATTCCCGCTGATTTCATTTCCTTAATCATTGATTTAGTTCCTACAACATAGAATAACTCTTCTGGATGATTAGTTTTTATGTAGTTAATCGTAGCTTGTTGGGAAGTAGCTACATTGCTTAAATCACAAGGTATTCCTAGTTTATTTAGTTTTTCTACGTATTCATTAGAACTCCGAGAAGAATTATTGGTTAAAAACACATATTTACCGTTATTATTTTTTATATACTCTAATAACTCCAGAGCTTTAGGAAATAATACTCCGTCTAAATAAAGTGTTCCATCAAGATCAAAAATAAAAAGTTGTTTTGCTTGTAAATTATCATTCATTGATTTGTTTATCATGTAGAAATCCTCACTTAAAATTAGATTCAAAAAATACCATAATCACCATAAAAATTATATCATTCATTAATCATTTGTCAATTGAGCGTCTTAGTTATTATCACTTTGTTACTTATTAAATTAAACGCAATAAAAGGAATTTTAAATTGCATTTAGTTTTAAAAGAAATGTGTGTCATAATAAATATGTGTTCTAGCCGAAGAAAGGAGTCTTAAATGGCTAGATTAG
>JBAYQC010000085.1:0-6237 GCA_041677365.1 Candidatus Izemoplasmatales bacterium
AAAAGGATTGCAGAATCGAACTATATTTTGGTTGAGCATCTTCTATTTGGTAAGTGGTGGTATGGTTTCTTATATGGCTTTTCCTGCATTCTTATCGATGACATTTTATCTACCGTTGGCATTGATTGTGATCCACTTTTATATAAAGAAGAAATTGTGGATTGTTCCTGTTTTCGCGCTTATATTAATTTTTTATAATTTCTATTTAGCTTATACAGTTTTAGTTTTTACAGCTTTTGCTTATTTGTTAGAATATTTTAAGGCTGGAAAAACTCGCTTTTTAAAATTCATTAAAGATGGAGTAGTTTTCTTTTTGTTATTGCTTCTAGGAGTTTTGATGGGTGCGATTATTTTACTTCCTTCAATTAATTTCATCTTAGAAGAAGCCTATAGATCAACGGGAGCATTTGATGCTTGGATTATTAATATAGGATCATATGAGTTACAACTTTTTCAACCTAATATTTATATTCGTTATTTAGCCAAAATATTTACTGAACAAAGAGGAATTGGTTTTTATGGCTTTGAAGGTCAATATTGGTTGGAACATGTATCTTTATACATAACAATCATTGGTTTTGCTTATATGAGTCAGATTTTCTTTATGAAGGATAGAATATCACGTATCTATAAAGTCACTTTTATAATCATTCTAATTTTTATGATTTTCCCACTTTTTTCCTATGTGTTTTCAGGAACTTTAGATCAGCCTTACACGCGCTGGATTAATTTTATACCTCTAATCCAAATTCTTGCACTATCTCATGTGTTTGAAAAAATCGGCTTCGAAAAAGTTAATATGAAAACAATGACGATTACAATAAGTTTTTTATTAGCTTTAGTAGGGTTTTTAATTTACTACTATATTAAACAACTTGGAACTGATGAAAATTTTGCTGCTAAAGATGTTTTAAAAGTAGATACGGTTTTAATGGGTGTTTCAGCACTATATTTAATAGTTGTTCTGGTTTTTGGTTGGTTAAAGAAATTTACAATTATAAAATGGTTTGTGTGGATAGAGGTTACAGTTGCTTTTGTTTATATTTACACAGGACCATTTGCTATAAGTAATAAAATCGATACTTTTAATTCTATGCATGAAATAAATGATTTTCTTGAGGACAATTTAGTAAAAGATGAATTCTATCGTGTTTATGTAGACATTGATAACTTTAACGCTGAAAGAACTAATTTCAATCGGATGACAAGTTTTCCAACAAACACAAGAATTTTTCATTCTTGGACTGATGCAGAAACAAATGGAATTAGTAAAATGATATTTAATTCAAATGAATATCAAACCAAGAATAAAATGAACTACTTTGGTTATTACATAAATCATTTTCTAGGATATAGATATATATTAGTGAGTGGAGATCACGATTATGCATTAAACGATAATCATTTCACTTTAGTTAATCAAAATGAAAAGTATCGTCTATATGAATTAAACTATTCAACTAGTTTTAAAGTATATGACACATATTTTAATTCCAGTGATCAGGATTCCGAATATGGAAATAGCTTAAGCGAATTAAGTAAAGCTTTAATTCGACAACAAGCTTTTGTTTTGGCGGCTATCATTGACGAAAGTAAAGAATATGATATGTCTCAATATGATTTAAAATACCTATCAGGATTGGATAATTCTCAGGTTGAGTCACTCAATCCTTACCGAGTAGTTAGCTATACAAAAGAAGAAGAACACTTAAGTTTTAATCAGGAAGAATTAAAAAATTATTATGTTTATGATAATGAAAATTTAGATATTAGATTTGAAGTAGGAGCTGTTTATATTAAATTCACTAACACTTTCATTGATTTAGATGAGTTTGGGGAAATCTTTATGGAGTTTGAGGATGGGTCAACAAGAGCTTGTACACTTTACGAAACATCTGAAGATGATAATTTGAGTTTGTTACCGTACCATTTAAAATGTGAATTTTGGCAGACACCAGAAAGAATATATATAGAAAAGAATGATGCTCTGAATGTCCCACCAGTGTTTAAAATGCGTTCTGAACAAGCTTTAAATCAAGCTGCTTATTTGGAATATGATTTATCAAAAATTGATTTACCTGAAGAAGAAGGAATTATCCTTTTTGACATGAATCTAGATTTTAATAAGCTATTTGTAACAGATGAATTCGGTAATGAGTTATATTTGGTTGATGGATACTATTACTATGAAAACAAACCTTCAAGACTCTACATATTTAAAACAGGAGATATGTATGATTATAATGATCTCTTTAATTTAAAACTCTATTATTTAATTGAAGGAAGCGAAAATATTTCTGAGTCTTTAGTAAATAGCGATATTGCAAATTCAAGTCTAAAAATTGAAAATAGTAAAATTAATTTGGAATATGATTATTTGAATGTTCCTGATACTGATCAAATTGTGATGATTCCTGTCGCGTATTCAGATGATTGGCAATTCACATCAGAACAAGTTTATGATACAATAAGTGTTAGCGGAGGGTTTATCGGGTTGATAATTCCTGAAGGAACTGAATCTGTGGATATTGAATTGAGATTCGTACCTAATTACTTAAATTTGGGATTGTACATTAGTTTAGGATCAGCGGCACTTTATTTAAGTATTTTCGCTATACCTTTAATTATTAAGAGAAAAAAACGAGGATAAATTTATGAAGAAAGCAAGACTAATTGTTCCAGCTTATAATGAAGAACAAAACGTCAAGTTGTTTTATAAAGAAGCAATAAAATATATTGATTATGAAGATATAGAATTCGATATCTTATTTGTTAATGATGGCTCGAAAGACAAAACGTTAGCAGAGATTTTAAAACTGGTAGAAATTGATAAACGAGTCAAGTTTATTTCGCTATCAAGAAATTTTGGTAAAGAGAGTGCGATGCACGCTGGATTAGTCAGTTCAAAAGATAAAGACTTCATAATTATAATTGACTGTGATTTACAACAACCGCCAAAATTAATACCAGAGATGATTTCTTATTATAGAGAAGGTTATAAAATCATCTATACAAAAAGCAAGTCTAGAAAAGGCGAACCTAAATTACGAACTTTTTTCGCAAATATGTTTTATAAGATCTATAACTTCTATACTGAAAGGCCTTTAGAAAATGGAGCTAAAGACTTTCAATTAATGGATAAAGTCGTAGTCGATGCCTTTTTAAGAATCAAAGATAATTATCGTTTTGTTAAAGGAATCTTTTCTTGGATAGGATATTCAAGGAAGTGTATTGAATATGATTTCATTCCAAGAAAATATGGTAAGAGTTCTTGGAGTTTTCGTTCTTTGTTTAAATATGCTTTTAATGGAATGAACCAATTTTCAACTATCTTATTGGTTTTGCCAGTGTTCAGTTTTTTCTTTTCTGTTATTGTTTTAGCGCTTGATTTTATTTTATACTTTACAAAAGTAATTGATTTGACTGGATTTATTATCAGTCTTCACTTAACACTTATTTTGTTTTTGGTTAGCGTTTTTGCGTACGTAATCATATATTTGCTTTACTCAAATCGAAAGCAAATGCTCAATCGCCCCATCTACTTAGTTGATAATGCTTCGGAGGATTTATATCTTGAATAAATTATGGCTTTTCGTTAAAAACAATTTTTTGACAAAGAAATTTTTAACTTTCGGGATTATTGGTGTTTTAAATACTATAATTCATTTACTGGTATATAATTTAGTTTTTGATGAAAATGTTAGTAACTTTTTGGCAAGTGCATTTTTTTCTAATGCAGTAGCGTTTATTGTAGCTTCTACATTTTCTTATTTTGCTAATGCATATTTTACTTTTAAACCAGAAAATAAATCTACTATGCAGTTTTCAATTGTTATATTAGTTTTCTTGACTAGATTAGTTATTAGTAGTTTGCTAGCAGAATTTTTCAACTACGCAGTTGTTAATTGGATTGGTATAGATTATACTATCTATCCAGCAGCTAAATCGATTGCACCATTCTTAGCGTCTGCTTTATTAATACCTATAGCTTACTTTGCTTTAGACTTTGTGTTTAAAAAGACCGATAAGAAAAAATAATCTTTGCGAATAAAGAAAATCAGGTTTATAATTATATTAAGGAGAAGTTCATATTATGGATAATTTTAATTTGCTCATTATAATTACATATCTATACGCAATATTTGTTCTTATTTTAGATAGCAAATCTACGCTTATTAAAGCGGGGATTTCTAAAATTGCTTTTTTAATATTATTTGGAGCGAGTCTGTATTATCTAATAGCTGAAGAACTTAACTTGATGGATAGAACGGTAAAGATTATCGCTTTTATTCCAGCTATATTTTTGTTAATAATGCTACTTCATGAAGACTTTACAAAGTTCTATAAGAAAGCTAATATGACCAAAACAAGAGAGAAGACATTGTTGGTTAATAATGATTTAGCAGAAGACCTTTATCGATCAATAGATTTTTTATCTAAAAATAAGATCGGGGCTTTGATAACAATTGAAAGGAATGTTAGCCTTTCAAAGATCGCTAATAAAGCATTAATTTTAAATGCTGAGGTCTCAAAAGAATTGTTAACATCGATTTTTATTCCCAACGCACCCTTACATGATGGAGCTGTTATAATTAGGGGTAATAAAATACTCTGCGCCAAAGCATATTATCCATCTTCAAAGAGAACAGATTTACCAATGCATTTTGGAACTAGACACCGAGCCGCTCTTGGCATCAGCGAACAAAGCGATGCATTTACGATAATTGTTTCTGAAGAAACCGGACATGTAAGTGTGACTATTAACAAAGAGATAGAATATAATATTAGTCGAGAAACTTTAAATCTATACTTTGAAAAATTCTTGAAAATACAATAAGGCGCATAAGCGCTTTATTTTTTTACTAAGATAGAATTTTATTGGTGATTATGATATAATTTTGTTGATTGAAGGGTGGTGAAACAGTGAAAGAATTTGATTTAATTGTTATTGGAAAAGATATCTATTCTTTGACTGTAGCACTATATTTGTCAAGAAAAATGAGAAATATTTTAATTCTTGAAGATCCGGAAACTTTAGATAAAGATTATGAAAAGATTAGTGTAGGTACAGGTAATAAACAATATCAGTTCAAGTATCAAAGAGAAAATGTTGCGAGCGCTATTAATCAACCAGGATTATTGCATGAATATTTATTAAGTTTAGGAATCGCAGAAGCTATTGATTTTAGCGAAAAAAAGGTTGATTTCATCGTAGATAAGGATAATAATATAAATCCGAGAATTAATGATTTCAATCAGTTTAAAGTTTATCTAATTCGTAACTACCCAAAAGAAATAAATGAGATTCAAAACTTTTTTCATGAGTTAGAGAGACATTATCAAAATTATAAAGAACAGTATTTAAATATGCTAAATAACAAAGAGTATACATTAACTTCTCTAATGATTGAGTGGGGAGATTATTCTTTGAAAGGTTTACTTGAAAAATTCTTTTCAAACAAGGAATTAATTCAAGAATTCAATTATAACGATTTTACATCAGGATTAGATATGAATGAGATTAGCGCTTATAGTTTTTTTACTAATTATTTAGCTGGCCTTAAGGATAAGTTTTATTACTTGCATCAATCAAAAAAAGACATCTCTAAACTCTTGATCGATAAAATAAAAATAATTAATCAGAATGTTTTTTATGAAGGTCGAATTAAAACAATTATTACCGACAGACAAAACATTGATTATGTTATTACTAATACTGGAGAAACACTTAAGGCAAAATATTATTTTAAGAGCGGGAATCCAATTGATTTTTACCAGAAAAATTTTAAAGTAAACCAAGATGATTTAGAAACTATAAAAGATTATTATCCCAACTTGAATACTGAGTTACGGATTAATACGTTATACTTAGCTTTAGATTGTAGAGTAAATGATGTAGATTTAACTGAAGTTAGTTATTTTTTCAAGGATAATAACCAAGGCGAGGTAATATTTAAAAGGTTGTTTAATTATAGCTTGTTTGTAAAACAAGATTTACGAAAAAAGGAATTGTTATTGTGTTTGGATATTGTTTATAATTCTAATGCAGTTGTAAATGAAGAAACAGTAATCGAAAAACTAAAAACTTATTTTCCTAAGATGTCTAAGTACAAAATTGAAAGCAAGTTTGGAAAAGAAGAACCTTATTATGCAATGCTTAGAACACAAAAAGTTAGAAGCAATTTAACAATAAATGAAATGATTGATGTTGAATCTTTGGAGCATATTCAAGTATAT
>JBAYQC010000086.1:0-6176 GCA_041677365.1 Candidatus Izemoplasmatales bacterium
ATTCTTGCGGTATCATGAGTTTCAGCACAAGCAAACATTGGTAAGGCAATATCTTTAGCTCCATAGACAAACTTATGCAATTTCTTTTCCCAAATTCTTGGTTCCATCCAAAAACCATTACCGATAATTATGTTATATCCAGCTTCTTTAGCTTTTTCGGCGTTATCAGGATTTAACTCTTCAGCAATAAATGCAAAATCAGGATCAGTCTTTCGTGCACGACTGATTATCATATTCAAAAGTTCTTTAGGCAAAGCATGCCCCATATCAATTCTTGCTCCATCGATACCGAAGGTCTTTTGATAGTAAGGAATTATATCTGCTAATAATTCCCATAATTCTTGATTAGGTTCAAGGCCAGGAAACAAATTTGCTTTAATGGTATCAAAAAGAATGTATGGCGGCTGATTTGGATTATCTAAATACTCTTTTGTTGCTTTTGGATGATCCATAAACATTCTAAAGAAAGTAACATCAGTCCAAGGTGGTTGAACATCATTGATATGATCAGAAAAAGCTGGAGCGATTTTTAAATTAAAATGTTTTTCAATATCCTCAACAACATTTTCACTGTTCATGATTACTTTATCATAAAGTTCGGAATCTTGTTTTTTAGGGTTAAACTGAAACATTCCAATATGTCTTTTAACATCTGAACTACTAAATACTTTTTCCATATATTTAATATCTGGTGGTAAAGTGTTTGGAAGTCCTTCTACATAAGGAACTCTAAAACTCATAGCTTCATCAGCTTTAATCCAGTAGAACCAGTCGGGATGATTCTTAATCAAGTCATTATCAACTGCATTTGTTCTAGGAATCAAATCAATTGTTACCCGCATATTTAATATATGACAAGCTTCAACTAAAGCCTGAAATTCTTCTTCGACAGTCAGATAATTTCCTGTCAAATTATCTTTCAAACTAGGATCTAATTCAAAGAAATTGGCTACTCCATAAGGAGAGCCTAACTCACCTTTTTTATCCTTTAAAGAAAAACGTGAGAGCGGTAGAAGATAAAGCGTATCAATGCCCATTTTTTTAAGCAGAGGCAGTAAAGCTAAAGTTTTAACAAAGGTTCCAGTTTCGTTCAAACCATTGAAGTTATCTAGGTCCAAGGAAAAAGATCTATCGTTATCCCAAGCGCTACTGGTGCGGATCATCATTGAGTATAATACAGATGACTTAACCCAATCTCCGCCTATCTGTGAATTTTTAATTTTTTTCTTATTAATTTTTGATAGCGAGTTAAGGTAATCTTTGTTTTCATTTTTGTTTATTAGAATATAATTTTCAATTAAACTGTAAAAAAAGTTATAAGGATTTACTAGGAGTTCTTTAGTTGGTAATTTCTTCATTTCTGTTCCGTCGTAATCCCATGCATTCCACAAATCTGGAATAGCATAGTTAATTTTTCCGGAGTCAATCTTTCTTTGTAGGACGTTGCGTAATTTTTCTAATTTGGATAATGCCATATTATCACCTCAACTCTATTATATCAAAATCTTAGACTTTAACACCTTGTTTTTGAAATATGTAAGTGTTTACAACAAGCATCATATGGCTTTTAAAATTCCTATATTTATAGTATAATACCATTGGTTAAGAAAATATGAGGTGATTTAATGAAAAAGCCAGTTGTACTCGTAATTATGGACGGAATTGGTCTTACTGAACCTAGTCCAGGAAATGCATACAGTTTAGCAAAAACACCAAATTTAGATAAATATTTCGCAACTTATCCTCACACTGAAATTCAAGCTTCAGGAGAAGCTGTTGGTTTACCTGAAGGTCAGATGGGAAATTCTGAAGTTGGACACATGAATATTGGCGCGGGAAGAGTTGTATATCAATCTTTAACTAGAGTAAACAAAGCGGCTAAAGAAAGGCTTTTTAGAACTAATAATGCCTATCTAGCAGCTTTTAAGCATACAATGAAAAATAATTCTAAACTCCACTTGTTTGGATTGTTATCAGACGGAGGAGTCCACTCACATATTCTTCACTTTAAAGAAATGTTAAAGACAGCCAAAGAAGTAGGCGTAGAAGAAACTTACGTTCATGCCTTTTTAGATGGTAGAGATGTTGGACCTCAGTCTGCTGTTGATTACATTGATGATTTAGAACAATATATGAAAGAAATAAATTATGGAAAGATAGCCACAGTTTCTGGAAGATACTATGCGATGGATCGTGATAAAAACTGGGAAAGAATCCAAAAAGCTTATGATTCTATGACCTTTGGTAAAGCTGAACATTTTGAAAGTGCTAGAGACGGTGTTTTGACTTCTTATAAAAACGGAGTAAATGATGAATTTGTGATTCCTTTTGTTGTTGATGATAAAGGATTAATCAAAGATAATGATTCAATAATCTTCTTGAACTTTAGACCTGACCGTGCAATTCAGATTTCAACCGCTTATTCAAATCCAAAAGTTTTGGATAAGTTGAATACTGAAGGTGGACCTAAAAACATCATGTTTATTTCGACGATGAAATATTCTGATTCAGTTAAAGGAGAAGTTGCATTTCAACTTAACGATTTAACTGACATGTTTGGAGATTATATTTCCGAAAAAGGTTTGAAACAGTTAAGGATAGCTGAAACTGAAAAATACGCTCATGTGACGTTTTTCTTTGATGGTGGTGTTGATAAGGAAATCAAAAATGCTAAACGCGTATTAATTCCTTCACCTAAAGTTCCTACTTATGATTTAAAACCTGAAATGAGTGCTTATCTAATAACTGAAGCTGTCTTAAAAGAACTAGATTCTAAAGAACATGATGTAGTAATCTTAAATTTCGCTAATGGTGATATGGTTGGACATACCGGAGTTATTCCAGCAGCGGTTAAAGCGGTTGAAGCAGTTGATGAATGTGTTGGGAAAGTAGTTGACAAGGTTAATGAAGTTGGTGGAATCGCATTGCTTACTGCAGATCATGGAAATTGTGAAAAGATGATAGCTGAAGATGGTTCTGTGTTTACTGCACATACAACCAATCTGGTTCCATTCATAATCACTGATAAAAATGTTAAACTAAGAAAGTCAGGAACCCTTGGTGATATCGCACCAACAATGCTAAAGTTGCTCGATTTAGAACAACCTAAAGCTATGACTGGAGAATCGCTAATTGAATAGAAGGTTTGACACTTCATTGAGATACCTAAAGTTAAAAGACTTAATGTTCGTAATTCTTTATGGTGTTGTTTTATCGCTTTTATTTGGAGTGTTGATAGGCTTCATAGATTACTATTTACAAAACGTAATAAGAATAAGTTTTTCGGGAATTTTCTTTTTCCTAAGCAGCATCCAAATTGGAAAATTAGTTCGAAAACAATATGATTATCCGCATATTATCTATATAATAATCACTGGAATATTCTTAGTGATTCAAGCAATAATCATTTATTTCTTACCGTATATCTATCAGATTGTTATTGAGTTTAATTCACCGGAAGCGGTTTTTGATTTAAGTCTTTACCTAGCGGTTTTAAAGAGTTTTATCAGTAATCTTTTCAGTGGATTCAACATAAATCAGTGGCTTTATGTTTTGATATTTGGAATAGGAACTTACTTAGGAATTAAACAAACTTATTAAAATAAATTAAAATAAAAGGAGATGGTTTAGATGCCAAACATTAGTAGTATTTATGCAAGAGAAGTATTAGATTCAAGAGGAAATCCAACTGTTGAAGTTGAAGTTTTTACAGAATCTGGAGCTTTTGGTAGAGCAATTGTTCCAAGTGGAGCATCCACTGGAGAGCACGAAGCGATTGAATTAAGAGACGGAGATAAAAATCGCTATTTAGGTAAAGGTGTTTTACAGGCAGTAAAAAATGTTAATGAAGTTATTGCTCCTAACCTAGTTGGTTATGACGTAACTTTCCAAACAGCAATTGACAAAATTATGTTAGAACTTGATGGAACACCCAACAAGTCAAAATTAGGAGCTAATGCTATTTTAGGAGTTTCAATGGCTGTTGCAAGAGCAGCTGCAGATTTTGTTGGCTTACCACTTTACTTATACTTAGGTGGATTCAATGCTAAACAATTACCAACACCGATGATGAACATTATCAACGGCGGATCACATGCTGATAACAATGTTGATTTTCAAGAGTTTATGATTATGCCGGTAGGAGCTAAAACTTTTAGAGAAGCTTTAAGAATGGGAGCCGAAGTATTCCATAATCTTAAAAAAGTTTTAAGTGCTAAAGGTTTCAACACCTCTGTTGGTGATGAAGGTGGATTTGCACCAGATTTACAATCTAATGAAGATGGTATCAAAGTAATCATCGAAGCGATTGAAAAAGCTGGATTTGTTCCTGGAAAAGACGTTTATTTAGCAATGGACGTTGCAGCTAGTGAATTCTACAATAAAAAGACCAAAACTTATGAATTAAAAGGCGAAGGAAAAACTTTAAATTCTGAAGAAATGGTTAAGTTCTATGAACAACTAGTAGATAAATATCCAATCATCTCTATTGAAGATGGTTTAGATGAAAACGATTGGGACGGATGGGTTAAGTTAACTGAAGCTTTAGGAAAGAAAATTCAGCTTGTTGGTGACGACTTATTTGTTACAAATACAGAAAAACTCAGCCAAGGAATTAAAATGGGAGTTGCAAACTCAATTTTGATTAAAGTTAACCAAATCGGTTCACTAACAGAAACTTTCAATGCTATAGAAATGGCTAAACGCGCTGGATATACTGCAGTAGTATCACACCGTTCAGGTGAAACAGAAGATACGACTATTGCAGAGATTGCTGTAGCTACTAATGCTGGTCAAATAAAAACAGGATCACTTTCAAGAACTGACCGGATTGCTAAATACAATCAATTGTTGAGAATTGAAGAAGAATTAGAAGAAGTTGCAGAATACAAGGGTTTAGATTCATTCTATAACCTACACTAATAAAAAAAGATGTTTTTGGGTATTCCAAAAACATTTTTTTATGGTATAATGATAATGCTGAAAAAAATATCTTATCAAGGAGGGTAGATTATGACTTGGTTACATTGGGTATTGTTTGTGATATCACTTATATTAATCACTTTAGTAATGGTTCAAGAATCTAAAGATGATGTTAAAAATACATTTTCTGGTGAAAAATCAGATCTTTTTAAAAACCAAAAGCAAAGAGGTCCGGAACTTTTAATGGCCAGACTTACGATGGGATTCTCCGTTGGTTTTGCTGTAATGGCTATTTTAGCATTAGTTATTAGATAAGAACACATTATGTGTTCTTTTTTTTTCAAAACTATTTTTTTATAAGAAAAGAGCTTTTAAACAATGAAAAAAGAAATTTATAATATTATTAAGAAGGCTCCTAAGAAGCAAAGGACATTAGAAGCCATCGCCAAGAAAATCCATTTAAGTTCAGGAGAAGATTTTAAAGTTTTAACCAAGAACTTAGATTCATTAACCAAAGAAGGTTTAATTTATCGCGATAAGTTTGGTGTTTATCAGGTGCTTAAAGATAATGATACCCTCATAAAAGGGAAAATGGATTTAAAAACGGATGGGTATGGCTTTATCATTGTTGAAGATAGTGATATGCCGGACATCTTTATACCGAGAAACAAGACTTTATCAGCGATGAACGGAGACATTTGTCTAGTGAAAATTACTAACCGTAAATCGAAGATAAAAATTGAAGGTCAAGTGGAAAAAGTCTTAGAAAGAAATATCACTCATATCGTTGGTGAATATTTCGATGGAGAAATATTCCCTAAAGAAACTCGTGATGATATTGCTTTTAAACTAATTAAAGAAGACCAAGATAAAGTTAAGAATAATCAATTAATTAAAGCGAAAATCGTTAATTATAGCCATAATTATTATAAAGATTGTGAACTAACCGAAGTTATCGGTGATGTCGATATGGATGGAATTGAAGTTCTTGAAGTTATTCATAAATATGATTTGATTCACAAGTTCAGTGAATCAGAAATTGCTGCTGCTAAATCGGTAGAACAAACAGTAAAAGCTAATGATTTAGTGGGGAGAGTTGATCTTAGAAAGGCCAGTATCTTTACGATTGATTCAGAATCCACAAAAGATATTGATGATGCAATCTCAATTGAAAAGATCAATGATAATTATCTATTAGCAGTTCACATAGCTGATGTTAGTCATTATGTTTTAGAAGATACAATCTTAGATAAATC
>JBAYQC010000087.1:0-6141 GCA_041677365.1 Candidatus Izemoplasmatales bacterium
CTCATCCGCTAATTTTAGCGCTTTTATTCAATATATTTTTTACTAAACATGACACTCTTTCAAAACTTACTAACCTAAAACAAAAAGCACCCTATTTCTAAGGTACTTTGTCAACAGTCTGAATAGCGACGAAATTAATCGTCGCTATTTTTATTTAAGCTAAAAGTTCTTTGATTATTGCTGATTTCTTTGAAGGCTTGAAAAATTGCTTTTGTGACTAAAGCATCTTCTAAAGCATCATGCTTTTGAATATCTAAATCTTGATCAAAATACATATTATAAGCATTAAATAACCCCAAGTCATTCTTTAAACCGTAGTAAATTTTATGAAGACTTAATAAGTCAACAAATTGCATGTTCTTAGTGAAGTTGTTAAGACGATGAATTCGGTTTAACTTATTAAGTTCATTTTGATCGTTTTTTCCCCAAACATAGACGATTGGACTGTAGGTTTTTTCAATATTAAAAAGGCGTTTATGAAAATCTCTATAAGCAATACCTTTATCCACGTTTTCTTGGTGAATGTGGAGAAATTTTTTCGTTCTAATCGAGATTTCTGGGAAAAGTTCTGGTTTGATATAAGATGAATACTTTTCGATTTCATTTCCGTACTCATCAGTTAAAACATAACCAACTTGGATAATTTCTGAGACAAAGTTCTGATAATTAGTATACGGTGGCATGCTCATCTCAAAATCGATGAATAACCGATTTTTTCTTTGATTTATCAATGATTTAATCCCGGTTTTAATAATCGAGATATCGTAATAAATCTTGGGCTTATTTTGGTTAGGGTCAAGAATTTTCTTGATTGAGATACAATTTCTAACTAATAAACCCTTATAATTTCTTGGAATTTTTTTAACTTCCATAAAGATGAATACACCTGGTTGAAAATATAAAAGAAATTGTTTAAACATGCTTTTACTCATATAGTAAAAGTTAACTCTTCTTTTATTTTTTAGCGCGATGATTCGCTTGTTTTCAATAACTCCATGGATTCTTCCGTAAATAAATTCTTCCAAAAATAACACCTCTTGTTTGTACTTAATATTGTTTTAGAGCTAAGTAAATATTATCGATAGCTTCCTCGTTAATTCTCATGTCCTTGAGTTCTTCACGAGGAGCGTTCTTAATATTTTCTAAAGTCTTGTATTTTTTTAATAGTTTTGTCTTTGTTACTTCACCAACTCCGGGGATTGTATCTAAAATAGAACCGTAGATTGATTTACTTGCTAATTGTCTTTGAAAACTAATTGCAAAGCGATGAACTTCTTCTTGCATTTTATAGAGTAAAGAATATAGATTAGATCCTTTATCTAAAGCAATTTCTTGATTAAGGTAAATAATACTTTCAGTTTTATGCTTGGTATTTTTCTTTAACCCAATTACCGGTATCGTGATTGAAAGTTCATTTAAAACTGATTTTGCGGCGTTTACTTGAATTATTCCCCCATCCACTATAATCAGTTCAGGTCTAGATAAATCATCCATTAACATCGCTTGATAACGTCGATAGATAACCTCTTTCATCATCCGATAATCATCGCTGGTATCAACAGATTTAATCTTGTATTTGCGATATTCTTTTTTTTCTGGTAATCCATTAACAAACACTACCATTGCCGAAACTAAATTTTTTCCTGATATATTTGAATTATCAAAAATATCAATTCTTTTAATCGAATCTATCGCTAATACTTCTTCTAATTCCTTTAAAGCTCCTATAGTCTTATTCTCTTTATTTAAATAACTAGGTAAGTTATTGCTCATATGATTTTGAGCATTTTCTTTAGCGATTTCTAAGAGTCGCATTTTTCTTCCTCTTTGCGGTGTGAAAATTAGTTTACCTAATACATCGCTAAAGAGTTCATAATCATAACCGTAGGGTAAAATTATTTCTTTCGGTAAAGGATTTTGCTCATAAAACTGAGCTAGATAGGTTAAAAGAATTTCTTCAACCACACCATAATAAGTGAATATTTTTGACTTTGAAAATAGTAATTTTCCATTTCTCATAAAGAGAATATTGATAGTAATGTAATTATCATAGCTAACAAAGTTTATGATATCTCGGTCTATGTTATCGTTAAAAATTACTTGTTGTTGCTCAGTGGTTTTATTTATTGCCGTTATTAATTCCTTCATTTCTTGAGCTTTTTCAAACTCAAGATTTTTTGCATACTCACTCATTTTATTTGTGTATTCATCAATAAAAGCTTTGGTATTTCCTTGAAGAAAACTACGGACTTTCTTGGTTAATTCCTTATAAGTTTCTTCACTTACTTCGAACTCACAAGGACCTAAACACTGGTTGATATGATAGTATAAACATACCTTTTTAGGGAATTTTGAACATTTCCTAAACGGGAAAATCGTATCTAATAATCTAACGGTTTCATTCGCGTAAAAAGCGTTTGGGTAGGGCCCAAAAAAGGTGGATTTTCGATTTTTAATATCCCTAGTTGTTCTAATGATAGGATGTCTTTCATTAGTGATTTCTATATAGGGATAGGTGCTGTCACTGGTAAGTTGAATGTTATATTTCGGTAAATGTTTCTTTATTTGTGATAGTTCTAATAAAAACGCTTCTTTTTCATTACTGGTTATGATATAGCGTAAATCTTCAATATCACGGACTAATCTGGTGGTTTTTTCATCGTGAGCACCAACAAAATAAGAACTCACACGCTTTTTTAAGTTCTTGGCTTTACCAACATAGATTATTTTACCGCTTTTATCAAGCATTTGGTAGGTTCCCGGTTTATCGGGCAAGGTTCTTAGTTTTTCTTTAATCTTCTCGTTCATACTAACCTAAATTATATCAAATAAACTCACTTGTTTCTACTTAAAAGTAAAACTGTGAGAAATTAATCTCACAGTTATATCTTATTTAATCGTTTTAATTAAATCTTCTACTTTTTTTCCTTTGTTAAAGGAATCATCATATTTAAAAATTAAAACCGGTACTTTACGCATTTTTACGCGATGAGCAATTTGGTTTTTAATAAAACCATTTGCTCGCTCTAAAGCTTTTTCAGTTTTTTCTATATCTTTTTCGTTACCAAAAACTGTGTAATAAACATACATGTAACTAAGCTCATTGGTTATCTTTACCCCAGTGATAGTAATAAACCCTAAATCATCTTTAACTTCTTTTTGAATAATATCTGAAACAACTCTTTGAACATCAGTTTCTAAATGACTTACCTTCGCCATTATTCCACCTCTTTCATCATGTATATTTCAATAGTATCTCCAATTTTAATGTCATTGAAGTTATCAATTGTTAATCCACAATCATAACCTTGTTTTACTTCTTTAACATCATCTTTAAAACGCTTTAACGATCCTAATTTTCCTTCGAAAATAATTTTTCCATCACGGACTAACTTAGCGATTGAATTTCTTTTAACCACACCATTAGTAACCATACAGCCGGCAATAGTTCCGATTCTCGATACATTATAAACTTCTCTAACTTCGACTTCACCGATAACTTTTTCTTCCATAACTGGATCAAGTAGACCTTTCATTGCAGCTTCAATATGATCTAAAGCTTCATAGATTACTCGATAAGTACGAATTTCAACACCTTTTTCAGCTGCTAAATCTCGAACTGAAGCTGGGGTACCAACTCCAAATCCAATGATAATTGCTTCAGAGGCTTCAGCTAATAAAATATCTGTATCCGTAACAGCTCCAACTCCGGTTCTAACGATATCGATTGAAGTTCCTTCAACACTAATCTTATTAATTGAGCCTTTAAAAGCTTCAATTGAGCCTTGAACATCAGCTTTAATTAAGAGTTTAAGTTCTTTAATTTTTCCTTCAGCACGGCTGAAGAAATCCTCTAAAGAAATATTTTGCTTATCAGAATGTTCTTTATTAAAATCACGATCAGCGCGTTCAGAAGCAATATCTCTAACAGTCTTTTCATCTTCAAAAACCTTTAGTGGATCTCCAGCACTAGGAACATCAGATAGACCGATAATTTCTACAGCTTGTCCTGGTAAAGCTTGATCAATTTGTTTACCTAAATCATCTGTCATCGCTCTTACTTTTCCATAAGTGGATCCAACAACAAAATTATCGCCAACTTTTAAAGTACCGTTATCAACTAAAATTGTCGCAACTGGTCCTCTACCTTTATCAAGTTTAGCTTCAATAACTGTACCAACTGCTTTACGATTTGGGTTTGCTTTTAATTCTAACATTTCTGCGACTAATTGAATGGTATCTAATAAATTGTCGATTCCTGTTCCCTTAAGTGCAGATATCATACAGAATGGTGTCTCACCGCCCCAGTCATCCGGTAATAAATCTAGGTCAGCTAATTCTTGTTTTACTCTTTCGGGATTAGCTCCTGGTTTATCCATTTTATTTACAGCTACGATGATTGCACATTTAGATTGTTTTGCATGATCAATAGCTTCTCTTGTTTGTGGCATAACTCCATCATCAGCCGCGACAACCAAAACAACAATATCGGTAATTCTCGCTCCACGTGCACGCATTTCTGTAAATGCAGCATGTCCTGGAGTATCGATGAAGGTAATCTTTTGACCGTTTTTCTCAACTTGATAAGCACCGATATGTTGAGTGATTCCACCAGCTTCAGTATCGACAACTCTAGCATTTCTAATATTATCTAAGAGAGTTGTTTTACCGTGGTCAACGTGACCCATAATTGTAACTACAGGCGGACGATTAACCAAATCTTTTGGATCATCGATATCTTCCATCTCATCAAATCTTGTAACATCGGTAATAACTTCATCTTTAAACTCAAGATTGTATTCCATTGCTAATAATTCAGCGTTTTCTCGAGAAATTTCTTGGTTTTGCGTAGCCATAACTCGCATAAACATCAGTTTTTTAATTACGTCTGTAACTGGCTTATCCATCTGTTCAGCTAATTCTAAAACTGTCATTCCATTCTTAAAAGCAATGCTGGTTTTAGCTGGTTTAGCATTCTTTTTCTTCTTATTAACTAGATTATTATCCTTTTCGATATAATCTTCTTTTTTCTTTTTAAACTTTTTCTTGGCAATATATTTTGGCATATAACCACCTCTTCCTAAAAATATTTATAATAATGTCTTTAACTTAGCCGTAAATCCATGATCAATAACTGCTAGGACCTTTCGGTTATTCTTTCCAATTGCACTGCTTAACTCTAAAGTATCGAAGTCATCAATAATTTGCACTTGATAAAATTCACATTTTTCTCTGACTCGCTTATTGGTATTATAACCGGCATCACTGGCCAAAAAGACTAGTTTAGCTTGCTTATTCTTGATTTTTTCAATTGAAAAAGCTTCACCTGAAACCAATTTTCGACTTTTTTGACAAAGTCCAAGAAATTTTAAAACTGCGTCCTTATTCATCATCTAAAGCCTCGAGTAGATCTTGATAAACTGATTCCGGTATCTCAACTTCTAAATGCCTTTTTAAGACATTGGTCTTTCTAGCCTTCTCGATTACTGAAGCAGATTTCGAAAGATAAACACCTCTACCATTTGCTTTAGAAGTTTTATCATAGATAACACTACCTTCTGGAGTTCTAACCACACGTAAAAGTTGTTTTTTTTCAAAACGTTCATTAGTAACTACACATTTTCGCATCGGTATTTTTCTTGGTTTCATTTATTTCACCTTTTTTAAAATTTATATCCTTGTTCTTTAGCTTCAGTTTCCGGTTTTATATCAATCTTCCATCCACATGATTGGACTGCAAGTCTTGCATTTTGACCTTTCTTCCCAATCGCTAGTGACAATTGATCATCAGGTACAATAGCTAAAGCTGATTTTTCTTTTGCGTCAATAATAACCGCGGTTGTTCTAGCTGGTTGAATTGAATTAGAAACTAACTCTTTAGGATCGTCACTATATTTGTAAATATCCATCTTTTCACCGTTTAAAGCATCGATGACACTTTTAATTCTCACGCCATTACGACCTAAACAAGCTCCAACTGGATCAACGTTTTCGTCATTACTCATAACACAAACCTTACAACGATCTCCTGGATCTCTGGATAAACCGATGATTTCAACTACGCCTTCTTTAAGTTCAGGTATCGCATTTTCCATCAAACGTTTAACTAAATTACGATCAGTTCTAGAAACATATACTTTA